>NZ_DATCVQ010000588.1:0-2567 GCF_036566765.1 Streptomyces sp. | reverse complement strand
CCGCGCCGGTGCCGGTCGCGGCGGCGACCGCAACCGCGGCCAGGCCCCCGCCCCGGCGAACAGCGCGATGGCAGACGCCCTCCGCAAGGCCGGCCTCCTGAACGAGGGCAACGGCGGCAAGCGGCGCGGCGGCCGCTGACGGCGACCTGAGTGAACGAGGACGGGCCCGGCCGAAAGGCCGGGCCCGTCGTCGTGGGCGGGGTGCGCGGGGTTGGGCGCCGCGCGCACGTGCGCAGGGCTGTGCGCCGCGCTCAGGGCTGTGCGCCTCGCTCCGTCCTGCGTGCCGCGCTCAGTCCTGCGTGCCGCGCTCTGTGTGCCACGCGCAGGAGGTGCCTCCAGCCCTGCAGAGCCCGCGCGCCGTACGTGTGCGGACGCGCTATCCGGCGAACCGGAGCGCCCACTCCGCGCGGTTGGCGACGGTGAGGTCGTCGTCCATGACCAGGGGCTGGAGGAGCGTACGGGCCTTCTTCGGTTCCGCGGCGACCAGGTCGGCGATCTCCGTCGCCAGGCCGTCCTGGTCGTCGCCGAGGTCGACGGCGGAGGCTCGGACCAGGAGCGGCAGCGTCTCCGGGCCGCCGATCGTGCCGATCACGCCGCCGAGGACCTCGCGGGCGTAGGAGTTCCGTTCGCGCAGCGCGTGGTCGAGGCCCGCTTCGAGGCCCGGCAGCAGGGACCGGTCCTCGGTCGCCGCGAGTTCGTCGGCCAGGTCGATGGTCTCGTCGACGTCCGCTTCGAGGTCGTCGAGCATCCCGACCAGCCGGTCGATCCGTGGGTCCGTGGCGTTCATCAGTGCTCGATCACCTTTCCGGCCGCGACCTCCAGGCGGCGCGTCGTGTGGACGGCGTCCAGCATCCGGCGGTCGTGGGTGACCAGGAGCAGGGTGCCGCTGTACGAGTCCAGGGCGGACTCGAGCTGTTCGATGGCCGGCAGGTCCAGGTGGTTGGTCGGCTCGTCGAGGACCAGCAGGTTCACACCCCGGCCCTGGAGCAGGGCGAGGGCGGCGCGGGTGCGCTCGCCCGGGGAGAGCGTGGTGGCCGGGCGCAGCACGTGCTCGGCCTTGAGGCCGAACTTGGCCAGCAGAGTGCGTACCTCGGCCGGTTCGGTGTCGGGCACGGCCGCGCAGAACGCGTCCAGCAGGGACTCCGCACCGTGGAACAGCTTGCGCGCCTGGTCGACCTCGCCGACGACGACGCCGGAGCCGAGCGTGGCCGCGCCGGAGTCCAGCGGGAGCCGGCCGAGCAGCGCGGCGAGCAGGGTCGACTTGCCGGCGCCGTTGGCACCGGTGATGGCGACCCGGTCCGCCCAGTCGATCTGCAGCGAGGCCGGGCCGAAGCGGAAGTCGCCGCGGCGGACCTCGGCATCGCGCAGGGTCGCGACGACCGAGCCGGAGCGGGGCGCGGCGGCGATCTCCATGCGCAGCTCCCACTCCTTGCGGGGCTCGTCCACGACCTCCAGGCGCTCGATGGCGCGCTGCGTCTGGCGGGCCTTGGCGGCCTGCTTCTCGCTGGACTCGCTGCGGAACTTGCGGCCGATCTTGTCGTTGTCGCTGGCCTTGCGACGGGCGTTCTTGACGCCCTTGTCCATCCAGGACCGCTGCATCTGGGCGCGGCCTTCGAGGGCGGACTTCTTGTCGGCGAACTCCTCGAACTCCTCGCGGGCGTGCCGGCGGGCGGTCTCCCGCTCCTCCAGGTACGCGTCGTAGCCGCCGCCGTAGAGGGTGATCTGCTGCTGGGCGAGATCGAGTTCGAGGACCTTGGTGACGGTACGGGTGAGGAACTCGCGGTCGTGGCTGATCACGACGGTGCCGGCGCGCAGGCCCTGCACGAAGGACTCGAGCCGCTCCAGACCGTCGAGGTCGAGGTCGTTGGTCGGCTCGTCGAGCAGGAAGACGTCGTACCGGGAGAGCAGCAGCGAGGCGAGCCCGGCGCGGGCGGCCTGGCCGCCGGAGAGCGAGGTCATCGGCTGGTCGAGGCCGACGGTGAGGCCGAGGGAGTCGGCGATCTCCTCGGCGCGCTCGTCGAGGTCCGCGCCGCCGAGGTTCAGCCAGCGCTCCAGGCTCACGGCGTACGCATCGTCCGCGCCGGGCGCGCCGTCGACCAGGCCCTGGGTGGCCTCGTCCATGGCGACCTGCGCGGCGGCGACGCCGGTGCGCCGGGCGAGGAAGTCCCGCACGGTCTCCCCCGCGCGCCGCTCGGGCTCCTGCGGCAGATGCCCGACGGCAGCGGTAGGCGGCGAAAGCGCCACCCCGCCCTCCTCGGGCGCGTCGAGCCCGGCGAGCAGCCGCAGCAGCGTCGACTTCCCGGCCCCGTTGACTCCGACGAGGCCGATGACGTCACCAGGCCCGACGACGAGGTCGAGCCCGGAGAAGAGGGAGCGCTCACCGTGGCCGGCGGCGAGATTCTTGGCGACGAGGGTTGCAGTCATCAGGGGATGAATCCTAGGTCAGTGGGGACGAGGGGTGCTGCCGCGGCCGGTGAGCGGGGCGACCCGCGGCTGGCTGACGGGGGGCGGGGGTGCGGCCCGGGCCTGTCCGGCCGGGCGTGCAGCCGACAGTCCCCGCCCGGCCG
>NZ_DATCVQ010000587.1:0-4599 GCF_036566765.1 Streptomyces sp. | reverse complement strand
GAAGCCGGGCTTGGCGTGCCGGTGCGGGCCGGGCTCGGCGGGCGGCAGGGGGCTTGCCGGGTTGGGCACGGGGTGCGCCGCGCCCGGGTCGGGCTGCGTCACCGTGGGCCCGGAGACGGCGACGACCGTGCCGGGCTGGTCGGGGTCGCGCGGCGGGGTCGGCGCGACGACGGGCACGGCGGCGGGGGCGTCAGGGTCCGGCGGCTCCACCTCGAAGGACTCCCACGAGCAGCTCTCGGTGCCCTTCTGCTGGCGGTCGCGGTGCGGGCCGAGGTGGCCCGGGTCGCGGTCGCAGGGGTGCGCGTGCTCGGCGCAGACGTCGCCACAGCGGGCCGTCCGCGCGTCCTCCTTGGGCGGCATGAGGCCGGTGGCGGCGAGCGCCTCGACCGGCGGGACGTCCGCCGCCAGGTGCGTGAACTCGGCGATCACCTTGCCCTCGATCGTCGCGGCGGCGTCGGCGGCGAGCGCGGCCCGCTCACGGTGCCGGTCCCGTTCGTTCTTCATTGCGGCGAGCGCCGACGCGGAGGTCTTCATCGCGCCGCGCAGGGCCTCCAGCTTCGCCACGAGGTCGCGCTCCTCGGCTTCCATGGCGCGGTACACGTCGGCGGGCTCGGCCATGCGGTCGGTGATCGCGGTGGCTTCGCGGGCGTGGTCGGCGGACTCGGCACGGAGGTCGCTCGCGTGCCCGCGCATGATCGCGACGATGTTGTCCAGGGTGCTCATGAGGCGCTCCCGGTGATGGCGTCGGCGGCGGCCTGCGCCTCGTAGGCGAAGTGGATCGCGGCGTCGAAGAGGCTCGCGAGATGGCCGAGCGTCGCCTGCAGGTCGAGGCCGTGCCCGGCGTCGCGGGTCGGGTGCTCCGGCTTCGCGTTGTCGATGGAGATCAGGGCCGTGGCGCAGACGTGGTGCGCGTGTTCGGTGAGCGGGCGCAGATAGTCGGCGATCGCCTTCATGTCGTCGGCGGTCAGGTCGTTGACCCGGTCGCTCGTCAGCTCCAACTGCTCGGCGGCGAGCCTGAACATGTCGGCGGGGCTCACTGGGCACCGCCCGCGGGCTCGACGGTCAGCGTGACGAGCCCGCCGTAGTAGGCGATGCCCTTCACGCCGTCCGCCTGGTCGACGTAGTCGATGATCGCGACGCCGTCGCCCGTGACCTCCGCGCGGTTGGACGCCCGCCAGCGGACGGGCCGGTTCTCGTGGTCGGGGTCGGCGGTGATGATGTCGCCGGCGTGGATCTCGCGGGCGTGGCGTGGAATGCTTCGGGTCATGTCCTTCGACTCCAGACAGTCGTTGGGCTCCGCCGCTCCGGGGGTCCAGCCCGGGGCGGCGGTCTTGTTCAGGTCGTTGATCAGTCGGTCGGTGGCGTCGTCGGTGAGCAGCCGGAGCCGCCCCGTGCAGCCCCTGCGGCGACAGGTCGGCAGGATCTTCGAGCCCGCCTGTGCGGACTGGGCGGGCGTGAGCCGGGTGGTGACGGAGCCGCAGCCGGAGCACACGCGGGGCGTGCACGGCGTGGACCGGCGCAGCAGGGAGACCAGGGCGGCGATCACGACGAGGCCCCCTCGCGCGCCTTCGCGACAATGTCCGTGAGGCGGCCCGCAGGGTCGGGCTCGGCCGCGACCTTCTCCAGCGCCTCGATCAGCCCGTGCGCCTCGGACTTCGTCAGCTCCGTCGCCGAGCCCAGCGGCCGGCCGACGATCGCCGACGTCGCGCGCAGCCGGTCGTCGCGGTCGTTCCAGCCGATCGTGCCGAACATCGCCACGACCTTCTTGATCTGCGGATCGGTGACGGCCTCGCCCGGCAGCGGCGGCGCGGACCGCTGCACGCCCGCGCCCTCCTGCGGCGCGGACGACGAACCCCGGCGCCGCTGCTGCTGGGACCGCTGCGCAGTGCCCCGGTTCGCGGCGGCCTGCCCGTCGTCGTCCTCGTCCTCAGCGGCGATGCCCGTGATGGCCAGCAGCACGTAGCGGCGGGCGTAGGTGATCGCCGAGCCCATCTGCATCGGGTTCTCGCTGAGCTTCAGCGGGTACTCCCCGGCCTCCTCGGTGCCCGACGCGACGTGCTTCAGGCTGTACGCCAACACGAACTTGGGGTCCTCGGCCCGCAGGGTCGGCTTGGTCTTGTAGATCACGCCCAGCGCGTTCAGCCGGGACAGGACCACGGCGTTCACCTGGACGAGGTCGGCGTACTTGGTCTTCTGGTTGCCGACCTGGCCCTTCTTGTCCTTGAGCAGGACCGGCGGGTCCGCCTGGAGCATGCACAGCGCCTCGTCGAGCGACTTCGGTTCGGTCATCAGAACGCGTCCCCTTCGGGCTCCTCGTGGGCCTTGGCGAGCACGTAGCGGGATGCGGTCGGCGGCTCGATCGGGCTGCCCACCAGGTCGCGCGACGTCTTGTCCCACATGCCGACCTGCTGGACGTACAGGAACACCCGGTGCTGCTGCTCGTCGGCCACGACCGGGATCAGCGAGTACCCGTCCGGGCGGATCCACAGGGCACCCGTCCACGTCACCTCCGGCATCGGGAACGCCGTGTCCGGGTCCTTCGGGTCGGGCTGCATGAACTCGGCGAACCGGTAGCCGGCCAACTGCAGCGCCGTCTCGCCGAAGATCCCGGACCGGTTGGTCTTGGCGTCGATGAGGCAGCCGCACACGAACCCGTCCTCGTCGCGCGGCAGGTGGTCGTACTCCGGCATGTCCGGCAGGAGGATGTCGCCGAAGATGTCGAAGGTGCCGACGTAGCGGTGCGTCTCGGAGTAGACGAGCGCCTCGACGTGCCGGGCGCGGAGCTGGAACTCGTCCAGGAACTTCACGTAGCTGTCCACGTAGGGGCGCAGCAGGTCCGGGACGACGACGGACTCACCGGCGATGAGCCGCTCACCCATCTTGTGGACCTGGGTGCCGCGGTTGGCGGCCTCGTCGCGGGACTCGTACCGGCCGCCCTGCAGCTTCTTCAGCCGGGCGGACGGCGCGAGCTCGGACAGCCCGTCCCAGTGGTCGAGGGCGTACTCGGCAGTGGCGTTCCCCGCCCAGTTGATGAGCGCCTTCTTGGGCAGCCCGTCGCCGTTGATGCCGGTGACGCCAGGGATGCGGTCGCCGGTGTCGAGGTCGATGTACCAGTGGTTCCGGCCGTTGTCCTTGCGCACGATCTTCATCGGGTCCACCAGTCCTCGTCGTCGGCCGCACCGTCGGCGCGGTGCCGGGCGGTCCACTGCTCGATCAGCAGGAACGCGGCGTCGGCCTCGTCCAGCCCGGTCAGGGTGGTCATCGCGGTGAGGGCGATGTCGTTGGACATGGCGCCCTCGCGGTAGCGCTCGACCAGCTCGGCGGCGGTCGCGGCGTGCTCCGGGGCGGTCATGACCCGCCGCCGAGGATGTCGGCACGCAGATGCTCGACGGCCCGGTCATGCCCGGCCAGGGCGGCGGCCTCGGTCGGCCAGCGCTCGATGTACTCGCCCTGCCAGTCGTCCGGCCCGAAGATCATCGTCTCGAACAGCAGCGGCGGGCCGGCGGCCATGAAGTTGTGGTCAGCGCCGAGCCACACGGTGGAGACTCGATAGCCGTTCTCCTCATGGAGCGCGACGCGCTTGTACTCCATGTCGCCGAGCAGTTCGTTGGCCTTGGCCGTGTCGATCGGCTGGCCCTGCCGGTCGTACCAGTAGTTCCTCACCGCGCACCCCCGGTCAGCAGGTTCAGCGCGTACGCCTTGCCGTACCGGTCGCCGTCGGCCACGGCCTGACACAGGCTGTCGAACGCCAGCAGCGCGTCGTCGCGACGCAGCACCGACAGGGACGCGACCTCGTCATCGACGTTCATGTTCGGGAACGTGAGCTGCCGGTTGGCCAGGGTCAGCAGGCGTTTGCGGGTGGTGGCCATGCGCCCGCCCTTCAGCCGGTCGACGTCGGCGCGCAGGTAGTAGGAGGCCCGGCCCACGGTGACGCGGGTGAGGCGGCCGGTGAGGATCAGCGTCTGCTCGGTCTCGCGGATGCCGTGCTCCCACGCCGTGGCGGGGAAGTCGCGGGCGGGCATCAGCAGCCGGGCGCGTGCGGCGGGGGTCATGACATGTCCTGAACGGCGATGGTCCACAGGAGTCGGGCGCCGACCGGGGCCTTGTGCTCGATCTGGATCTGGCTGCGGGTGATCTTCAGGTACGGCGCGGAGAAGTCGGGCTCGCGCCGGACGCCTGCGTCCTGATCGGAGAGGCGGGTGTTGATGGACCACACGCCGTAGGTGTCCACGACCACGACCGAGGCGTGCTCGTCGTCGTGGTGCGTGCGGATCTTTGCGGCCACCTGGGAGGTGCGGACCTCGGGCCGGTAGTTGCCGAGCCCCTCGTTGCAGGCGACCCAGGTGTAGGGCTGGCCGTCGCCGATCATGCTGCGGATGCGTCCGGCGACCGCATCGACGTTCTGCAAGGTCAGGAATCCGAACCACTCGCGGCCGGACTTCAGGCGCTCGATCTCGCTCATCGCACGACCTCCTCGGCCTGCTCGTCGGCGGCGCGCTGGTCGGCGGACACCTGCCGCCCCGACTGGAACGCGTACGCGGCGCACCACCCGGCCATCACCAGGCACCCCGCCGCCATCAGCCAGTGCTCCCGGACAGC
>NZ_DATCVQ010000586.1:0-2883 GCF_036566765.1 Streptomyces sp. | reverse complement strand
CGCCGGCCGCGGCCGCCAGCGTGCCGGCCGCCACGAGCACCACGATGCCGAGCCGACCGCTGCCCCGCGCCGCCGCGAGGCCGTCGATCCAGCCGCTCAACGCCCCGAGGTCCAGAGCCCGGCCGTGCCCCAGCACCGACGCGACGGTCACCGCCGCCACGAACAGCGCACCCGGCAGCAGGAGCAGCGTGACCCAGCGCTCGGCCAGCCGCCTGCCGAGCTCCCCGAGGAACGCGTTCACAGCGGGATCTCCACCTGGACCAAGGGCGTTCCCAGCGCTTCGCACAACGGGCCGGGCGAGGGCGAGGCCCCGGTGTCGCGCTCGGCGAACCGGGAGCAGCGCCGCGCCGCCGGACACACCCAACCGCGCAGCACCGGATGGCCGACGGCCCCCGGCACCATGCGGTGGTCCCGCCTGGGGATCGTGAGGTTCTCGATCCCGTGGCGGGCGAAGCCGTCCTCCAGCGCGTCGAGTTCGGTCCGTACCTGCTCCGGATCGGTCCCGTCGCGCACCGCGCCCAGGACCCGCTCCAGCTGCTGCCCCACCCCGTACTCCCGTGCCCGGCGGGCCAGTTCACCGCCGGTGAGCCGGCGGCAGAGCCGGTCGAGCCGATCCGCCATGTCGTGCATGCGCCCTCCCGTCCAAGGTCGTCACGGCAGAGAATGGCAGAGAATGGCAGACCGCGGTCGGATACGGGACGGGAGCGCAAGGTGGCCATCGAGTTGAGTCTGTACGCCGAACTGCGCGCCCGCGTCAGCCGGTTCGAGGAGACCAGCGATCCGGGGCTGCTGCTGGAACCCATGGCCGTGCAGATCGCCGAGCTCGCCGACCAGGCGATCCGGGACAACCCGCTGCCGCCCGAGGCCGACCTCGCGTACACCGTCGCCGTCGCGTACTGGCAGCTCCACCTCGCCTCCGCGTCCTTACCCGGCGGCGGCCGGGCCGAGCGGAACCGGGCGCTGGAGCTGTGCGCGTGGCTCGACGTCCTCACGCCCGACCTCGTACCGCCGCAGGTCCGGGCGGGCGTCCGCAGGCTGCCCCGGCCGCCGAGGCGACTCGCCCGGATCGCCCGGAACCAGGACCTCCGGCTCGAGGCGCTCTACGACCACGCCGCGATGGCGGTCGAGCGGTACCAGATGATCCGGGACGGTGCGACGCTCGGCATCGCGATCACCCTGCTGCGCGAACTCGTGCGCTCCACCCGGGGGTTGCTCGAACTGCTCCCGGAGGAGGAGCGGCCCCGGAGCGTCCGGGCCAGGACCGCGCTCGGCGTCGCCCTCCAGATGGAGCTGGCCCGCACCGGCGACCTCGGCGTCCTCGCCGCCGCCCGCGCGGCGAGCGAGGAGGCCGCCCGGCTGTGCGCCACAGACGACCCGCAGCGCCCGCTGGTCGTGTTCAACCACGCCTCGCTGCTCTTCGACGCCTTCCGTCGGACCGGCGACGAGTCTGCCCTGGAGGAGAGCCTGCGGGTCAGCATCGTCGCCCTGAACCTCACGCCCGCGCAGGACCCGCAGCGCGCCGTCCGGCTCTGCCATGTGCAGAACCTGTACTCGGCGCTGTACGACCGCTCCGCCGACCTGGACGTGCTGCGCTCGGCCGTCGACTTCGGCGCGGAGGCCGTGCGCACCGTGCCCGCCGACGAGCCGCAGCGGGCGGCGATCCTGAACAACTACGGCAAGGACCTGCGCACCCTGTTCAAGGAGACCCGCGACCCGGCGCTGCTTCGGCGGGCGGCGGACGCGTTGCGCGCGTCGGTGGCGGGGTCGCAGCACAACGACCCGAACCGGCTGCGTCGCCGGCTGCTCCTCACCAGCACCCTGCTGGATCTCGCCGCCGACAGCGGGGACACGGGCGCGGGCACGTCGCTCGTCCACGAGGTCCTCGCCCTCGCCGAGGACAACGTCCGCCTCGCCCCGCCCGGCCACTCGTCCTACCGCGACAGCGCCGAACTGCTCCGCAGGGCCCAGGCGCTGGCCTTCGCGGCGCGGCACGCCCCGCCCGACCCGGTCGACGAGGCCCGGCGGCGGGTACGGGAGGAAGGCCCCGGCACGCGGCTACGGCGAGCCCGGCGCGTGCTCGCCCGCACGCTGCGGGACCGGTACGACGAGACCGGCGACCTGGACGCCCTCACCGAGGCGATCGGGCTGCTCCGCGAGCTCGACGGCCGTCCCGACAGCCCCCGGGACCCCGACTTCACCGCCGCCCAGCACCTCACCGCGCTCACCGAGCTGAGTGAGGGACTGTTCGACCTGTACCGGCTGCGCCACGACCTCGCCGCGCTCCAGGAAGCGGAGGACGTCGCCCGCCGCGTCGTTGCCGCCGCACCGCCCTCCGGCATCGCCCGCGCCGTGCCGGTGGCGCACCTCGGCGAGGTGCTGCTGCGCGGGGCGGACCGGCTCACCGACGAGGACGCGTACGTCGAGCGGGTCGCCGAAGGCATCAACTGCTGTCTCGAGGCCCGCGAGATCTGCCCCGACGACCACCCTCTCAAGCCGTCCTTCACCGCCCAGGCAGGCGTCGCCGTCATGGACCTGTGCGGCGGACCCGAGCCCGAGCCGGCCCTGCTGGAGCTGTCGCTCGCTCTGCTGCGCGAGGCCGTCGCGGCGATCCCCGTAGGCGCGCAGAACGGCCCCATGGTGCGCTCCGCCTGCGCCGAGACGCTGCTCGCCTGTCACCGGGCGCGCGCCGCGCTGCCCACGCCCGAGCCGCACGCTCTCGCCGAGGCCACCGCCCTGCTCCGAGAGGCCGACGCGGCCGTGGACGCCGCACACCCGGACCGGCTCGAGTTCCTGCTCGGGCTCCATCAGACGTTCGCCGCCGAGGCCGCGCAGGCGACGGCGGCCGGTGACCGGGCCGCCGCGGAACGGGCCGCCGCCGAGGCC
>NZ_DATCVQ010000585.1:0-7078 GCF_036566765.1 Streptomyces sp. | reverse complement strand
GACGACGTGGCCGGCTGGCCGGGCGCCCGGCTGACCGCCGCGCTGGGCACCGCCGCCGGCGGCGACCCCCGGGGCGCGGCGTGGGCCTGGCGCACGGACGCGGCAAAGCACCCGAGCCCCAACGCGGGCCCGGTGGAGGCGTCGTTCGCGGGGGCGCTGGGCGTACGGCTCGGGGGGACCCTGTCGTACGGCGGCCGGGTCGAGCACCGGCCGGTCCTGAACGGGGCGGGCCGGGACGTGGAGGTCGCCGACATCGAGCGGGCGGTGAAGCTGTCGCGCCGGGTGACGGCGCTGACGCTCGGGGTCTGCGTGGCCGGACGGGTCGTGGCGGGCGCGATGAAGCGGAGGAAGGCATGAGGGGTGGGGGGCTGCTGGTCGCCGGGACCACGTCCGACGCGGGCAAGAGCGTCGTGACGGCCGGCATCTGCCGCTGGCTGGTTCGCAAGGGCCTGAAGGTGGCGCCGTTCAAGGGGCAGAACATGTCCCTCAACTCCTTCGTGACCCGCGAGGGCGCGGAGATCGGCCGCGCGCAGGCCATGCAGGCGCAGGCGGCGCGGGTCGAGCCGAGCGCGCTGATGAACCCGGTGCTGCTCAAGCCGGGCAGCGACCGCTCCAGCCAGGTCGTCCTGATGGGGAAGCCGGTCGGCGAGCTGAGCGCCCGGGGCTACCACGGGGGGCGGCAGAAGGAGCTGTTCGAGCCGGTCCTCGCCTGCCTGGAGGAGCTGCGGAGCACGTACGACGCGGTGATCTGCGAGGGCGCGGGCAGCCCCGCCGAGATCAACCTGCGGCGCACCGACATCGTCAACATGGGCATCGCGCGGGCTGCGGAGCTGCCCGTGGTGGTGGTCGGCGACATCGACCGGGGCGGCGTGTTCGCCCAGTTCTTCGGCACCACGGCGCTGCTCGCGCCGGAGGACCAGCGGCTGATCGCGGGCTACCTGGTCAACAAGTTCCGGGGCGACGTGACCCTGCTCGAACCCGGGCTCGACATGCTGCTCGGGCTGACCGGGCGGCGTACCTTCGGCGTGCTGCCGTACGCGCACGGGCTCGGCATCGACGAGGAGGACGGCCTGCGGGTGTCGCTGCGCGGCGCGGTCCGCGAGTCGGCCGTCGCGCCGCCGGTCGGCGAGGACGTGCTGCGGGTCGCGGTCTGCGCGATCCCGCTGATGTCGAACTTCACGGACGTGGACGCGCTGGCGGCGGAGCCGGGCGTCGTGGTGCGGTTCGTGGATCGCGCGGAGGAACTGGTCGACGCGGACCTGGTGGTCGTGCCCGGCACCCGCGGGACGGTCAAGGCGCTGGCCTGGTTGCGCGAGCGCGGCCTGGCCGACGCGCTGGTCCGGCGCGCGGCGGAGGGCCGCCCGGTGCTCGGCATCTGCGGCGGCTTCCAGGCACTGTCGGAGCACATCGAGGACGAGGTCGAGTCGAAGGCCGGCAGCGTGCCCGGGCTCGGACTGCTGCCGGTACGGGTCCGGTTCGCCGTCGAGAAGACGCTGGCCCGGCCGGTCGGCGAGGCGCTCGGCGAACGGGTCGAGGGGTACGAGATCCACCACGGCGTGGCGGAGGTGCTCGGCGGGGAGGCGTTCCTGGACGGCTGCCGGGTGGGCGCGGTGTGGGGCACGCACTGGCACGGCTCCCTGGAGAGCGACGGCTTCCGCCGGGCGTTCCTGCGCGAGGTCGCCTCGGCCGCGGGCCGCCGCTTCGTCCCCGCCCCCGACACCAGCTTCGGCGCACTGCGCGAGGAGCAGCTGGACCGCCTCGGCGACCTGATCGAGGAACACGCGGACACGGACGCGCTGCTGCGCCTGATCGAGCAGGGCCCCCCGGCGGACCTGCCGTTCGTCCCGCCGGGGGCGCCGTGAGGCGGCGCACGGGGGACGACAGAGCGGCGGGTCCTCCCGTGGAGGGTCGAGCGCCGTCGGCGGCCGCGGGCCCGGCGGCGCGGCGGACACGCGACATCCGGCCGCTCGGCGGCCGTGGCACACAGCTGAGCGAACTCGAAGGAAGGATCAGCCGATGAGCACCCGCTTTCCGTTCACCGCCGTCGTCGGGATGGACGACCTGCGGCTGGCGTTGCTGCTGAACGCCGTCAGCCCGGCGGTGGGCGGGGTTCTCGTCCGCGGCGAGAAGGGCACCGCCAAGTCGACCGCCGTGCGGGCGCTCTCCGATCTGCTGCCGCCGGTGGCGGTCGTCGCCGGGTGCCGGTTCAGCTGCGACCCGGCCTCGCCCGACCCTGGCTGCCCGGACGGGCCGCACGAGGCCGCGGGTGCGGACGCGCGGCCCGCGCGGATGGTCGAGCTGCCCGTGGGCGCGTCCGAGGACCGCCTCGTCGGCGCGCTCGACATCGAGAAGGCGCTCGCCGACGGCGTGAAGGCCTTCGAGCCGGGGCTGCTCGCCGACGCGCACCGAGGGATTCTGTACGTCGACGAGGTCAACCTCCTCCACGACCATCTCATCGACCTCCTGCTCGACGCCGCCGCCATGGGCTCCTCCTACGTGGAGCGCGAGGGCGTCTCCGTACGGCATGCGGCTCGCTTCCTTCTCGTCGGGACCATGAATCCCGAAGAGGGCGAGCTACGGCCCCAGTTGCTGGACCGGTTCGGGCTGACCGTCGAGGTCGCGGCCTCCCGCGAGCCCGAGCAGCGGGTCGAGGTCGTGCGGCGCCGGCTGGCGTTCGAGGACGACCCGGCCGGGTTCGCCGCCCGCTGGGCGGACGAGGAGGCCGCGCTGCGCGACCGGATCGTCGCCGCGCGCGCCCTGCTGCCGCAGGTGGTGCTCGGCGACGCCGCCCTGCTCCAGATCGCCGCGACCTGCGCCGCGTTCGAGGTCGACGGCATGCGCGCGGACATCGTGATGGCCCGTACCGCGACCGCGCTCGCCGCGTGGGCGGGGCGGACCGACGTGACCTCGGAAGACGTACGGCAGGCCGCGCTGCTCGCGCTTCCGCACCGGCGGCGGCGCAATCCCTTCGACGCGCCCGGCCTCGACGAGGACAAGCTCGACGAGACCCTCGAGCAGTTCAAGGGCGACGACGAGCCCGACGACGACCCGGACCCGCAGGGCCCCGGCGACGGCGGTCCCGACGGCGGAGGCGGAGGCGTGCCGCCGCAGGGCGACGGCCCCGACGCCGCCCCTGAGAGCCCCGCGCCCGACGAGGCCCCCGCGCCCGCTGGGCCCGGTGCCGGTGAGCGGGCCGCGGTCAAGGCCGCCGAGCCGTTCCGTACGAAGATGCTCAGCGTGCCCGGGCTCGGCGAGGGCGCGGCGGGGCGCCGCTCAAGGGCCCGTACCGAGCACGGCAGGACCACCGGCGCGACCCGCCCGCGCGGCGCACTGACCAAGCTCCACCTGACCGCGACCGTGACCGCGGCCGCCCCGCACCAGAAGGCGCGCGGCCGCTCCGGTCCGGGCCTGGTGGTCCGCCGTGACGACCTGCGCCAGGCGACCCGCGAGGGCCGCGAGGGCAACCTCGTCCTGTTCGCCGTCGACGCGTCCGGCTCGATGGCCGCCCGGCAGCGCATGAGCGCGGTCAAGGGCGCCGTCCTGTCGCTGCTCCTCGACGCGTACCAGCGCCGCGACAAGGTCGGCCTGATCACCTTCCGGGGCCGCGAAGCCGAGGTCGCGCTGCCCCCGACCTCGTCCGTGGACGCCGCCGCGGCCCGGCTCGAACAACTGCCGACGGGCGGCCGCACCCCGCTCTCCGCCGGGCTGCTCAAGGCCCACGACGTGCTGCGCGTCGAGCGGCTGCGCGACCCGTCCCGCCGTCCGCTGCTCGTCGTCGTGACCGACGGCCGGGCGACCGGCGGCGGCGCGGACCCGGTGGCGCTCGCCGCCCGCGCCGCGCGGCTGCACGCCGCCGAGGGCACGGCCAGCGTGGTCGTGGACTGCGAGGCCGGGCCGGTCCGGCTCGGCCTCGCCGGGGACCTCGCCCGCGAACTCGGCGGCGCCGCCGTCACCTTGGACGAGCTGCGCGCCGACTCGATCGCCGGGCTCGTCAGGAACGTACAAGCAGAGCACGCCACTGCCAGGAGGGCCGCCTAATGCCGCAGGGACAGCCGACCGTCGTACCCGATGACGGTCTCACCACCCGACAGCGCCGCAACCGAGCGCTGGTGATGGTGCACACCGGCGTCGGCAAGGGGAAGTCGACCGCCGCGTTCGGCATGGCGCTGCGCGCCTGGAACCAGGGCTGGCCGATCGGGGTGTTCCAGTTCGTCAAGTCGGCGAAGTGGAAGGTCGGCGAGGAGAACGCGCTGAAGGCCCTCGGCGAGACCGGCAAGGGCGGCACGGTCACCTGGAACAAGATGGGTGAGGGCTGGTCCTGGATCCAGCGCGAGGTCGCCGAGGGCGAGCAGTCGCACGAGGACAAGGCGCGCGAGGGCTGGGAGCAGGTCAAGCGCGATCTCGCGGCGGAGAAGTACAAGTTCTACGTCCTCGACGAGTTCGCGTACCTGCTGCACTGGGGCTGGATCGACGTCAAGGAGGTCGTCGAGGTGCTGCGCGACCGGCCCGGTCAGCAGCATGTCGTCATCACCGGCCGCAACGCGCCGCAGGAGCTGGTGGACTACGCCGATCTGGTGACCGACATGTCGAAGGTCAAGCACCCGATGGACGCCGGTCAGAAGGGGCAGCGGGGCATCGAGTGGTAGCACGTCTCGTCATCGCCGCGCCCTCGTCCGGCGCGGGCAAGACCACGGTCGCGACCGGCCTGATGGCCGCGTTCGCCGGCCGTGGCCTCGCGGTGTCCCCGCACAAGGTCGGCCCCGACTACATCGACCCGGGCTACCACGCGCTGGCGACCGGCCGCCCGGGCCGCAACCTCGACGCGTTCATGTGCGGTACGGGGCTGATCGCGCCGCTGTTCGCGCACGGGTCGCGCGGCTGCGACCTGGCCGTGGTCGAGGGTGTCATGGGCCTGTACGACGGGGCAGCCGACCAGGGCGAGCTGGCGTCCACGGCGCAGGTGGCGAAGCTGCTGAAGGCGCCGGTGGTGCTGGTCGTGGACGCGTCCTCGCAGTCGCGGTCGGTGGCGGCGCTGGTGCACGGGTTCGCTTCCTGGGACCCGGAGGTGCGGATCGGCGGGGTGATCCTCAACAAGGTCGCCACGGACCGGCACGAGCACCTGCTGCGGGAGGCGCTCGGGGAGTCGGGGGTGCCGGTGATGGGCGTCCTGCGGCGCGCGCCGGCTGTCGCGACGCCGTCGCGGCATCTGGGGCTTGTGCCGGTGGCCGAGCGGCAGGCGGCGGCGGTCGACGCGGTGGCGGCGCAGGCGGAGCAGGTGCTCCAGGGGTGCGACCTGGAGGCGCTGCTGGCGCTTGCCAGGTCCGCGCCTGAGCTCTCCGCCGAGCCCTGGGACCCCGGCATCGCGGCGCGGCTGCACGCCGGAGGGTCGGTTGTGCCCACCCGTTCCGCCCTGCGGAACGATTGCCCACAACCTCGGGTGGCGGTGGCTGGGGGCGCGGCGTTCACGTTCTCGTACGCCGAGCACGCGGAGTTGCTGGAGGCCGCCGGCGCGGAGGTCGTGACGTTCGACCCGCTCCGGGACGAGGCCCTCCCCGAAGGGACCAGCGGGCTCGTCATAGGCGGCGGCTTCCCCGAGATGTACGGCGCCGAGCTGTCAGCGAACGAACCCCTCCGCAAGGCCGTCGCCGAACTCGCCGCCTCGGGCGCGCCGATCGCGGCGGAGTGCGCGGGCCTGCTGTACCTCGCGCGCTCGCTGGACGGGACCCCCATGTGCGGTGTCCTGGACGCCGACGCGCGGATGTCGGAGCGGCTCACGCTCGGCTACCGGGACGCGGTGGCGATCGGCGACAGCGCGCTGGCCGCCGCCGGGACGCGGATGCGCGGGCACGAGTTCCACCGCACGGTCATCGAGCCGGGCGCGGGCGCGACGCCCGCGTGGGGGCTGCGGCAGCCGGAGCGGCGCGTGGAGGGCTTCGTACAGGGCGGTGTGCACGCCAGTTACGTGCACACGCACTGGGCGGCCGTTCCGGAGACGGCGGCCCGGTTCGTGGCCCACTGCAGAGGTGGGGGCGACGCGTGACTTCAGCCCGCCAGGCCCACCACGAGCCAGATGAAGCCCACGCCCGCCACCGTGCACAGCAGGGTGGAGAGCGCGGGGTGTTCGTGGTGGGCCTCGGGCAGGATCTCGGCGGCGGCGAGGTAGAGCAGGGCGCCGCCGAAGAAGCCGAGATAGCCGCCGAGAAGTTCCTCCGGAAGGGTGAACAGCAGGGTGGAGGCCGCGCCGATGACCGGCGCGACCGCGTCCGCGACCAGCATGGCGACGGCCCTGCGGCGGGCGTTCCCGTACAGGCTGGTGATCGTGTACGTGTTGAAGCCGTCGGCGAAGTCGTGGCTGACGACGGCGAGCGCGACGGCGAGGCCCATGCCGCCGCCGACCTGGAAGGCGGCGCCGAGGGCGATGCCGTCCATCAGGCTGTGCACCACCATCGCGGCGGCCGCGGTGAGGCCGACCTGAGGGACCCGCTCGTCGGCCTCCAGTCCGTGCGCCGCCCGGCGGACGGCGAGCACGCGTTCCACAAGGTGGGCGAAGAGGAAGCCGCCGACGAAGAGCAGCAGCGCCTCCGGGACGCCGAAGACCTCCCGGCCGGCGGCGTGCAGCGCCTCCGGCAGCAGGTCGAGTCCGACGACGCCGAGCATCAGGCCTCCGGCCAGGCCGAGGACGAGATGGCGGCGGTCGGTGACGCGCTGCGCCGTCCAGCCGCCGAACAGCGTCATCAGGAACGCGCCGAGCGCGACGAGTACGGCCATGGGGCCTTGCTATCCGATGGACGGCGTCCCGTGCACGACACCGCCCCGGCGGCCCGCGATCTCGTCGCCGGGGTCGGGGCGGGCCGGGGCGTGTCCGTGGACGAGGTGGCGGGTCTGGTCGAGGAGTGCCTGCGGTCGGCCGGGCTGACCGCGCAGCGGCTGGCGGCGCTCGCGACGGTCGCCTCGAAGGCGGACGAGCCGGGCGTCGTCGGCGCGGCGGCGCGCCTGGAACTGCCGGTGCGGGCGTTCGCGGCGGCGGAACTGGCGCGGATCGAGGTGCCGCACCCGTCGGCGGGCGTGGCGGCGGCGA
>NZ_DATCVQ010000584.1:0-11474 GCF_036566765.1 Streptomyces sp. | reverse complement strand
ACGGCGGCGCCCAGCCCGCTGCCGACACCGGCCCCGGCGTCCGCACCGGCACCCCGCCGCCGCCCGGCGTCCCCGAGCTGTACTGCCCGCCCGCCGTCCGCGACGACCCCGCCCTCGGCGACGCCGTCAACGAACGCCTGGTGGAGTGGGCCGAGGAGATCGGGATCTACCCCGGCCACCTCGACAAGGTCCGCTCGGCGAACTTCGGCCGGCTCATGATGCTCGGCCACCCCGAGACCGACGACCCCGACCGGCTGCTCTCCGCGGCCAAGTGCGGGCTGTCCGAATGGGCCGTGGACGACCACATCGTCGACTGCGAGGTGGAGGAGCCCGCCCACGAAGTGCTCGGGCAGCGCCTCGCGATCTGCCACTCGGTGATCGACCAGGCCCAACTCCCGCTGCGCTACGCACCCCAGCTGGAGGAGGCCGTCCAGCAGGACCCGGTCGCCCGGGCCCTGCGCTCCGCGCTGAACAGCCTCTCCCCGTACGCCTCGACCACGCAGGTGCGCCGGCTCCGCCACGAGCTGGCCATCATGTTCGTCGCGTACGGGCAGGAGGGCGTCTGGCACACCACGGGCCAGCGCCCGCCGGTCTGGGAGTACCTGATGCACCGGCACGAGAACAGCTTCATCCCGTGCATGGTCCTGGTCGACGCCATGGCCGGCTACGAGGTGCCGATGGCCGAGTTCTCCGACGTACGGGTCCGCCGGGCGTTCAACCTGGCAGGCACCGCCACGGTGCTCATGAACGACCTGTACTCGATGAGCAAGGAAGACCCCACGGACTACAGCCTGCCCATGCTGATCGCCGCCGAGGAGCAGTGCTCGATGGAAGAGGCCGTCGACCGCAGCGTCCTCATCCACGACGAGCTGATGCACACCTTCGAGGCGGAGGCGTCCGTCCTCTCCCGCACCGGCTCCCCCGAACTGGCCCGCTTCCTCGCCGGAACGTGGGCCTGGGTCGCCGGCAACCGCGAATGGCACGCCGGCAGCGCCCGGTACCGCGCCGCGGACTGACCGCCGCCCGCCCCCGAAGCCACACCCCTCTGTCCCCCGAAACGAACGACGTAAGGAACCCCTCCATGACCACGTCCGCGCCCTCCACCGTGCTGCGCACGCCCTACCAGGAGTCCGTGGCCAACTACTGGAACACCAACCAGCAGGACCCGGTGAACCTCCGGCTCGGCGAGCTCGACGGCCTGTACCACCACCACTACGGCATCGGCGACTACAACCCCTCGGTCCTCGAAGGCCCCCAGGAGACCCGCGACGCCCGCATCATCGAGGAGCTGCACCGCCTGGAGACCGCCCAGGCCGACCTGCTCCTCGACCACCTCGGCGACCGCCGCCGCACCGACCGGCTCGTCGACGCCGGCTCCGGCCGCGGCGGCACCAGCCTCATGGCCGAGCGCCGCTTCGGCTGCCAGGTCGACGGCGTCTCCATCTCCGAGTACCAGGTCGGCTTCGCCAACCAGCAGGCCGTCGAGCGCGGCGTGGCCGAGCGCGTGAAGTTCCACTTCCGCAACATGCTCGACACCGGCTTCGCGACCGGCTCGCGCCAGGCCGTCTGGACCAACGAGACCACGATGTACGTGGACCTCTTCGAGCTCTTCGACGAGTTCTCCCGGCTTCTCCAGCACGGCGGCCGGTATGTCTGCATCACCGGCTGCTCCAACGACGTCAACGGCCTGCGCTCCAAGGCCGTCAGCCGGATCGACGAGCACTACACCTGCAACATCCACCCACGCAGCGCCTACTTCCGGGCGCTCGCCGACAACAACCTGGTTCCGATCGAGGTCGTCGACCTGACGGCCGCGACCATCCCGTACTGGGAGCTGCGCGCCAAGTGCTCGGTGGCGACCGGCATCGAGGACCCCTTCCTGACCGCGTACAAGGAGGGGAGCTTCCACTACCTGATGATCGTGGCCGACAAGATCTGACCGGCCGCCGCTCGCGTGATCCCCGGGTCGGGGCCCGGGGATCACCCCATCGAGTGTGTTTGCGCGCGTTTCCGCGCGAGCCGTTCGTCCTGCGGGGATGGCCACAGCGACCCCTGCTCCCGCACCCCCGGACGAAACAGATCCTCATGAGCACCACGGCTTCCCCCGAGACCTCCGACGGGTTCGGCGTCCACTTCTGGGCCGTACCCCACCTCACCGGCCTGGACTTCGATCCCCTGCTCGCCCGGCTGCTCCACGAGGACCCCGTCACCCGGGTCCGGCTGCCGTACGGCGAGGGCCACGCCTGGCTCGTCACCCGCTACGAGGACGTCAAGTTCGTCTCGGTCGACCCCCGCTTCAGCCGCAAGGCCATCTGGGGCCGGGAGGTGACCCGACTCACCCCGCACTTCATCCCGTTGGACGGCGCCGTCGGCATCGCCGACCCGCCCGACCACACCCGCATGCGACGCGTCGTCGCCCGCGCGTTCAGCGCCCGCGCGCTGCGCACCCTGCGCGACCACGCCCAGGCGGTGATGGACGGACTCCTCGACGACCTGGAGCGGCACGGCCCGCCCGCCGACCTGATGGCCCTGGTCAACCGGCCCTTCCCGCTCACCATGGTCTGCGAGCTGATGGGCGTCCCCGCGGCGGACCGGCCGCGCATGGCGCACTGGGCGGACACCATCCTCTCCGCGGGCGCCGGCCTGGAGGCCAGCGAACGGGCCAAGACCGAACTCGAGCAGTACTGCACCGACCTCATCGACTCCCGCCGCGGCGCCCACCGCACCGACGACGACACCCTCGCCGCGGTCCTCGCCGACGCCGTCGAGGACGGGACCCTTACCGCGCACGAGGCCACCGGGCTCGCCGTCCTCATCCAGATCGGCGGCACCCACGCCGTCCGCAACAACAGCGCCAACATGGTGTACGCGCTGCTCACCCACCCCGAGCACCTCGCCCGGCTGCGCGCCGAGCCCGAGCTGCTGCCGCAGGCCGTCGACGAGCTGCTGCGGTACATCCCGCACCGCAACGCCGTCGGCCTGTCCCGGATCGCCCTGGCGGACGTCGAGGTCGGCGGGGTGCTCATCCCGCGCGGCGACGCCGTCTACGTCTCGTACCTCACCGCCAACCGCGACCCGGAGGTCTTCGCCGACCCGGACCGGCTCGACTTCGACCGGGGGTACAACCCGCACATCGCCTTCGGCCACGGACCGCACTACTGCCCCGGCTCCACGCTGGCCCGCATGGAGTCCGAGATCCTCCTCGACTCGCTGTGGAAGCGGTTCCCGGACCTGCGGCTCGCCGTCCCCGAGGACCGGTTGGAGTGGCAGCGCGGGGCGCTCATCCGCGGCCCGGAGACGCTGCCGGTGACCTGGTGAGAGGGGCGCGGCGATGACGACGATCCAGACGGCCTCCACGACTGACACGACCGACACGACCCGCGCGGCCGACACGACCCGCGCGGCCGACGGACTGATCGTGCCGGCGGGCCATGGCAAGACCCTGGTCACCGCGGCCCAGCAGGTCACGTTCAAGGTGACCGGTGCGCACTCTCGGACCGCGTCCACCTTCGAGGTCCTCGTGCCGCCCGGCTTCGACGTGGGCGCGCACACCCACGCCCACAGCGAGGAGCTGTTCTACGTCCTCGAGGGCGAGCTGGACGTGCTCGCCTTCGAGCCGCTCGTCCGGACCCTCGACCGGTGGCGCGATTGGGAGTCCGCATCCGGCGAGCGGGTCGTACGGGCCCGCCCCGGCACCCTGTTGCTGGTCCCGCCGGGCTGCCCGCACGCCTTCGCCAACCCCACCGGCGAACCCGCGCGGGTCCTGTTCCAGGCCGCCCCGCCGCCCGACCACGAGCGGTACTTCGAGGAGCTGATGGACATCCTCGGCTCCGGCGGCGAGGTCGACCACGAGGCGATCGCCGCGCTCCGCGCCCGCTACGACATCGAGCAGCTCACCCCGCTGCGGCACGACGCTCGCTGAAATCCGGTTGCCCCGGGCCCCGGGCGTTGCTGGGGTGGGGGCATGGATCACGACGCGACGCTCGCCCTGTACGACCGACAGCTGCGCCGGGAGGCCCGGCCCGACGGCCCCGGCGTCCGGGTCGAGCGGGCCGGCCCCGTCGTGCGGCAGACCGGACCCGAGCACGCCTGGAACGGGATCCTCTGGTCCGGTCTCGACGGCCTCGACCCGGCCGCGGTGGACGCGGTCGTCGCCGGGCAGATCCGGCACTATGCCGAGTTCGGCCGGACCTTCGAGTGGAAGGCGTACGGGCACGACGCCCCGGCCGACCTGCCGAAGCGCCTTCTCGCGGCGGGGTTCGTCCCGGACGAGGAGGAGACCGTGATGGTCGCCGAGACGGCCCGGCTCTCCCTCGACGTCGTGCTGCCCGACGGCGTCGAGCTCCTGCCCGTCACCGACGCGGCCGGGGTCCGCCTGGTCGTCGAGGTCCACGACCGGGCCTTCGGCGGGGACGGCGGCCACATCGGCCGACAGCTCCTCGACCGGCTCGCGACCGAGCCCGACACCGTCGCCGCCGTCGTCGCGACGGCCGGCGGCGAGCCGGTCAGCGCCGCCCGGCTCGAACTCTGCCCCGGCGCCGACTTCGCCGGGCTGTGGGGCGGCGGCACCGTCGAGGCCTGGCGGGGCCGCGGCCTGTACCGGGCCCTGGTCGCCCACCGCACCCGGATCGCCGCCGCCCGAGGCCACCGCTACGTCCACGTCGACGCGGCCCCCACCAGCCGCCCGATCCTCCAGCGGCTCGGCTTCACCCCACTGGCCACGACCACGCCGTACGTGTACGAGGGCCGCGGGGCTTCCGCCTAGCGGGCCCAGTGCCCGGGGCGCTCCAGGCCGGCCGGGATCTTCGTGGCGGCGTCGCCGCGGGCCGCGTTCAGCTGCGGCTGGGTCAGGAACAGGGCCCCGGTCAGGTCCGCGCCCGACAGGTCGGCGTCGCGCAGGTCCGCGCCGATCATGTCGGCCAGGGACAGGTCCGCGCCCGACAGGTCCGCGGCGATCAGCAGCGCGCCGCGCAGATCCGCGCCGCGCAGCTTCGCCCCACGCAGCCGGGCCCCGAGCAGATCGGCCCCGCGCCGGCTCTTCGGCTTGCCGCCCGCCGCCGCCCGTACCAGCGCGCTGGTCTTCAGGAGCAGCGGATTCACCTCGCCGCGCACGGCCGCCACGTCCAGCTTCTCCAGCTCGTCCGGCGTGCCCGCCGTCAGTGCCTCCACCCGCGCCAGCGCCCGCCGCAGCTCGCCGTGCAGCGAGCGCGCGGCGTCCCGCTCCAGCGCCTCGGTGAGATAGCGCAGCAGCTCGTGCAGCTGCCGCATCACCGGGAACACCTCGTACATCTGCCGGGCCGACCCCGGGGCCTCGCGCCAGGAGACCCCGCCGAACGTGACCTGCGAGACCTGCTGACCCGCGCCGAAGCAGTCGTACACCGTGCAGCCGGAGAAGCCGCTCGGCCGCAGCTTGTCGTGGATCCCGCAGCGGAAGTCCTCCCGCAGGTTCCGGCACGGCTCGCCGGACGCCTTGTTCACCGCGAAGTCCGACGACCGGGCGAAGGGCAGGGCGACGCAGCACAGGCCGAAGCAGTTGGCGCAGTCGCCGCGCAGGGCGGCGGAGTCGGGGTATGCGGGCACGGTCGCGCAGTTCCTTCACAGCTCGGGGCAGGTCTTCCACCGTATCGCGGGCAGGGCGCCGTCTTCGCCCTCGGCCAATTCCCTTGCGGCGCTCACGACCGGCCGTGATGATCGCGCCATGCCGCAGTTCACCGCATACGACGGAACCCAACTCGCCTACTCGCTACAGGGGGAGGGAGAACCCCTCGTCTGTCTGCCGGGCGGGCCGATGCGCTACGCCGACTATCTCGGCGACCTCGGCGGTCTGGCCGCCCATCGCACCCTGATCGTCCTCGACCTGCGCGGGACCGGCGCCAGCCAGGCACCCGCCGACCCAGCCACGTACCGCTGCGACCGCCAGGTCGCCGACGTCGAGGCGCTCCGCGTCCACCTCGGCCTCGACCAGATGGACCTGCTCGGCCACTCCGCCAGCGGTAACCTCGCCACCCTCTACGCCGCCGCCCACCCCGAGCGGGTGCGCTCGCTGGTGCTCGCCACCCCGGGCATGCGGGCCGTCGGGATCACCGTCACCGACGAGGAGTGGGACGAGGCGACCTCGGCCTTTTCCGGCGAGCCCTGGTACGCAGAGACCCGGGCCGCCATCGACGCGCTTACGCCCGAGACGCCGATGGCGGACATCATCGAGGTCGTGAGCCCGCTGGCGTACGGCCGGTGGGACGACGCCGCACAGGCGCATGCCGCGGCGGGGCGCTTCAACTGGGAGGCCGCGGGGGCCTTCTACGCGGACGGCGCCTTCGCACCGGACAGCACCCGGGCGGCGCTCGCCGCGTTCACCGCGCCCGTCCTGGTGCTGGCGGGCGAGTACGACGGCGGACCGACGCCGGCCCGGGGCGCCCAGCTGGCGGCGCTCTTCCCGCGCGGCGAGCTCGTCGTGCAGCCAGGCGCCGGGCACTTCCCCTGGATCGACGACGCCGGGGCCTTCGTCCGCCCCGTCGCCGCGTTCCTCGACCCCGAGGTGCGCACCGTCGCCGTGGACGGCGTCCGGCTCGCGTACCGCGCCTGGGGCGACGAGGCCGCGCCCCCGCTCGTCCTCGTGCACGGCCGGGGCGGCGACGCGGCGCAGTGGGCGCCCATCGCCCGGGAGCTGGCCGCTGCCCATCGGGTGTACGCGCTCGACCTCGCCGGTCACGGGCTGAGCGACCGGAGCGCCCGCTACGGCTTCGACGTCTACCGCGACCAGCTGCGCGGCTTCCTCAAGGCGCTCGGCCTCGCCGGCGTCGACGTCGTCGCGCACTCCATGGGCGGCGTCGCCGCGTACCTTCTCGCCGCCGACACGCCCGGGCTCATCGGCCGGCTGGTGATCGAGGACGCGCCGGTGCTCATCCCGGCCGACCCGCCGCGCGGGCCGGTCGAGCCGCCCGAGGAGGAGCCGGCCTTCGACTGGGCCGTCGTCGCGGCGACCGACGCGCAGATCAACGACCCGGACCCGGCCTGGCGCGAGAGCCTGTCCGCGATCAAGGCCCCGACGCTCGTCGTCGCGGGCGGCGAGAACAGCCACATCCCGCAGGACCAGCTCGCCTGGCTCGCCGACCGCATTCCGGACTGCCGGCTGGTCACCATCGAGACCGGCCATCTGATCCACCAGACGCGCCCGGCCGAATTCCTGGCGGCGCTGCGGGAGTTCGGCATCTAGGGCCTGTCCGGCGGCGCGGAGGGCGGCCGGCCGTCAGGCGTCCGCCTCCGTGGCCACCGACCGGGCCCAGCGGTAGTCCGCCTTGCCGCTCGGCGAGCGCTGGATCCGGTCGGCGAGGACCAGCTGACGGGGGATCTTGTACCCGGCGAGCCGGGTGCGGCAGTGGTCCTGTACCGCCGCCAGGTCCAGGGCCGGCACGCCGTCGCGCAACTGCACCACGGCCGCCACATGGTGGCCCCACCTCGCGTCCGGGACGCCGGCGACCAGCGCGTCGTACACGTCCGGGTGGGACTTGAGCGCCTGCTCGACCTCCTCCGGGTACACCTTCTCGCCGCCGGTGTTGATGCACTGCGAGCCGCGGCCGAGCACGGTCACGATGCCGTCCTCGCCGACGGTGGCCATGTCGCCGAGCAGCACCCAGCGCTCGCCGTCCCGCTGGAAGAAGGTCTCCGCGGTCTTCGCCGGGTCGTTGTAGTAGCCGAGCGGCACATGGCCGCGCTGTGCCAGTCGGCCCGGCTCGCCCACGGCCACCGGCTCGTACGTGACCGGGTCCACCACGCGGGTGCGCTCGTTGACCTCCAGGCGGAAGCCCTTCGCCGGTCCGGAGTCGTCGGTCGCCTTGCCGTTCGAACCGGACTCCGAGGAACCGAAGTTGTTCAGCAGCAGCGCGTTCGGCACGAGGGCCTGGAGCTCGGCGCGCACCGTCTCCGACATGATCGCGCCGGACGAGGAGATGCTGAACAGCGAGGACATGTCCGTGCCCGCGAGCGGGCCGCGCAGGGCGTCGATCAGCGGCCGCAGCATCGCGTCGCCGACCAGCGAGACGCTGGTCACCCTCTCCTTCGCGATGGTGCGCAGCAGCTCCTCGGGCGCGTACTTGCGGTGGATCACCACCCGCTGCCCGTAGTTGAAGGCGACGAACGAGGTGAGGGTGGACGTGCCGTGCATCAGTGGGGGAGCAGGGAAGAAGGCGAGCCCGGCCCCGCCCGCCGCGACCCGATCGGCCAGCTCCTCGGGCCGCTTCACGGGCTCGCCGGCCGGATCGCCGCCGAACAGTCCCGCGAAGAACAGGTCCTCCTGCCGCCACATCACGCCCTTGGGCATGCCGGTCGTGCCGCCGGTGTAGATGATGAACAGGTCGTCGGCGGACCGGTCCGGGAAGCCGCGCTCCGGCGAGCCGGCCGCCTCCGCCTCGGTGAACGGCACACAGTCGAGGGCGGGCGCGCCGTCGTCCGGGGTCCCCACCCGGACGAGGTGCCGCAGCTTCTCCGTCTGCGGCAGTGCGGCGGCGACCCGCTCGGTGAACTCCGCGTCGAAGACGAGAGCGGCGAGGTCGGCGTCCCGGTAGAGGTAGACCAACTCCTCTTCGACGTACCGGTAGTTGACGTTCACCGGGACGAGGCGGGCCTTGAGGCAGGCCAGCACGGTCTGCAGGTACTCGACGCCGTTGTAGAGGTGCAGGCCGAGATGTTCGCCCGGCCGGAGGCCGGAGTCGATCAGGTGGTGGGCGAGGCGGTTGGCCGCCGCGTCGAGCTCCGCGTACGTCAGCCTGCGCTCGGCCCCGGTACCGGGATGGTCGACGTACACGAGCGCCTCGCGGTCCGGCACCACGTCGACGACCGACTCGAACAGGTCGGCAAGGTTGTACTCCACCGTTCGTCCTCCTGACGCCGCGGGTCCCGTACGGACGTGGCGGTCATTAGAGCGCCGAAGCGGGGAGGGGGGAAGGGGGTGTGCAGAAGAATCTGACTGAGTGTCAGAAAACTATTGAACTGGACCCCGCGCTCCTGCAACCTGTTCCAGAACTGGAGACGGGAGACGCCCATGACCGGGACCGAGCACCTCGCCGTACGGCGCGAAGGCGCCACGCTGATCCTCACGCTCAACAGGCCCGAGGCGAAGAACGCGCTCTCACTGCCGCTGCTCGTCGGTCTCTACGACGGCTGGCTGGAGGCCGACGCCGACGAGGGGATCCGCTCGATCGTGCTCACCGGGGCCGGCGGCGACTTCTGCGCCGGGATGGACCTGAAGGCGCTGGCCGGGAAGGGCATGGCGGGGGAGCAGTACCGCGAGCGGCTGAAGGCCGACCCCGACCTGCACTGGAAGGCGATGCTCCGCCACCACCGGCCGCGCAAGCCGGTCATCGCCGCGGTGGAGGGGTACTGCGTGGCCGGCGGGACCGAGATCCTGCAGGGCACGGACATCCGGGTCGCGGGCGAGTCCGCGACGTTCGGGCTCTTCGAGGTCCGGCGCGGGCTGTTCCCGATCGGTGGCTCGACGGTCCGACTGCCCCGGCAGATCCCGCGCACCCACGCCCTGGAGATCCTGCTCACCGGCCGCCCGTACACCGCCGAGGAGGCGGCCCGCATCGGCCTGATCGGCCAGGTCGTCCCCGACGGCACGGCGCTCGAACGCGCCCTGGAGATCGCGGACCGGATCAACGCGTGCGGCCCGCTGGCGGTGGAGGCGGTGAAGGCGTCGGTCTACGAGACGGCAGAACTCACGGAGACGGAGGGCCTGGCGTCGGAACTCAAGCGCGGCTGGCCCATCTTCGACACGGCGGACGCAAAGGAGGGCGCCCGAGCCTTCGCGGAGAAGCGGGAGCCGGTGTACCGGAGGGAGTGAGCGGGGAAACGGCCCGCCGCAGGCGCCCCTCCGTGCCCCCACCAACCCAAGGAGTCCCTATGACCACCACCCCCGACACCCTCCGCGCCCCCCTCGTCGTCGAGTTCCCCTTCACCCGGTCGCTCGGGCCCGTGCAGGCCGCCTTCCTCAGCGGGCTTCGCGAGCGCACCGTGCTCGGGGTGCGGACCGAGGACGGGCGGGTGCTGGTGCCGCCTGTCGAGTACGACCCCGAGACCGCCGCCGAGCTCCGGGAGCTCGTCGAGGTCGAAGCCACCGGCACCGTCACCACCTGGGCCTGGAACCACGAGCCCCGGCCCGGCCAGCCCCTCGGCACTCCCTTCGCCTGGGTGCTCGTACGGCTCGACGGCGCGGACACCGCCCTGCTCCACGCACTCGACGCACCCGGCCCGGAGGCCGTGCGCACCGGGATGCGGGTGCGGATCCGCTGGGCCGCCGAACGCACCGGCGCGATCACCGACATCGCCTGCTTCGAGCCGCACGCGGACGAAGGCACGGCCGCCGCCGAACCCCGCCCGCACGACGGCCGCTTCGACGAGCCCGTCACCGGCATCGTCGCCCCGGCCCGCCTCGACTACACCTACGCCCCCGGCCGCGCCCAGAGCGCCTACCTGCACGCCCTCGGAGACCGCCGCACCGTCGGCGAACGCTGCCCGTCCTGCACCAAGGTCTACGTCCCGCCCCGCGGCGCCTGCCCCACCTGCGGCGTCGCCACAACCGAACCCGTCGAGGTCGGCCCGCGCGGCACGGTCACCACGTACTGCATCGTCAACATCAAGGCCAAGAACCTCGACATCGAAGTCCCGTACGTCTACGCCCACATCGCCCTCGACGGCGCCGGCCTCGCCCTGCACGGCCGGATCGGCGGCATCCCGTACGACCAGGTCCGCATGGGGCTGCGGGTCGAGCCGGTGTGGAGCGAGGGGGGCCGCTACCCCGACCACTACCGGCCCACCGGCGAACCGGACGCCGACTACGACGCGTACAAGGAGCTGCTGTGAGCCGAGACCCGAGCCGGGACGTCGCGATCGTCGCCTTCGCGCAGAGCGACTGCCTGCGCCGCACCGACGACCTCTCCGAGGTCGAGATGCTGATGCCCGTCCTGCACGACGTGCTGCGGCAGACCGGCCTGAAGACCTCCGACATCGGCTTCACCTGCTCCGGTTCCTCCGACTACCTCGCCGGCCGGGCGTTCTCCTTCACGATGGCCCTCGACGGCGTCGGCGCCTGGCCGCCGATCTCCGAGTCGCACGTCGAGATGGACGGCGCGTGGGCCCTGTACGAGGCGTGGGTCAAGCTGCTCACCGGGGAGGCCGACACCGCGCTCGTCTACGCCTACGGCAAGTCCTCGCCCGGCTCCGTGCGCGATGTCCTCACCCGCCAGCTAGACCCGTACTACGTCGCCCCGCTCTGGCCCGACTCCGTCGCCCTCGCCGCGCTCCAGGCACAGGCGCTCATCGACGCCGGCGACACCGACGAGCCCGCGCTCGCCGAGATCGCCGCCCGCAGCCGGGACGCCGCCGCCGACAACCCGCACGCACAGGTGCGCGGCGCCCGCCCCCAGGGCGACCACCTCGTCGCGCCGCTGCGACGGGGCGACTGCCCGCCCGTCGGGGAC
>NZ_DATCVQ010000583.1:0-13894 GCF_036566765.1 Streptomyces sp. | reverse complement strand
TGGATCAGCGGCTCCACCTGGCACGGCAGACGCGTCATGCGCATCTCGGTGAGCAACTGGTCGACCACCGACGACGACGTGAGACGGACGCTCGACGCGATCCGACGTGCAGCCGCCGGCGCCTGATACAGAGTCACCCCTTCGGTACGAGCAGGCCGGAACTCCGTCACCCGGTCAGGCCGAGAGGTACGCGGCCAGTTGCTCCCACTGCCGCACGCCCAACACGTAGGCGCCCCAGGCGTGGTCCGCGGCGAACAAGAGCATGACGGGGGCCAGGGCTGTGAGTGCGCGGTGTGGCGAGGCCGCCCCGCCGAGCGGCCCGAACGGGGGCGTCCAGTGACTGCTCGCCCTCGCCATCGACGGGTACGCACGCGCTGAGCGTGCAACCGGCAGGCAGGATTCCACGACGGCGAGTTCACGGCCCGCCCCGTCCGGCCGCCCTTATTGATCGGCCCTTCTGCAGGCACGGCCGCAGGCATGCGCACGCGGCGGGTTGACCCCTTGCAGGTGCGCTCGGTGCGGGGGTTCACCCTCTCGTACGCCCCGCAGGGAACCGCCCGGCACGGTTGGCGCTCCTGATCGTTGAAGCCGGGGAACATCGCGTCCGCCGATCGAAGTTCCCGAAGCCGCTGGAATCCCCGTCCCATCGAAGGAAGCCGAGGAATCAACGTGCCCCTGCCCCTGCGCCGACGCCGCCTGGCCGTGAGCGCCACCGTGATCGCCGCGCTCGTCGGCGGTGCCGCCACCACGAGCGCGTACGCGGCGCCCGCCCCGGCCGGCTCCGCCGCGCCCACCGCTGCCGTCCCCTCCCCCGCACCCGACATGGAGGGCGTGGCGCAGGCGCTCGACGCCGCCATGGCCAAGGGCGCGCCGGGCGCCATGGCCAGATTCAGCGGCCCCGACGGCGTTCGCACCCGTACGGCCGGAGTCCGCGACCGGGTCTCGGGCGCGGCCATGGACACCAAGGCGCGCTTCCGGATCGGCAGCGTCAGCAAGACCTTCTCCAGCGTCGTCCTGCTGCAGCTGGTCGACGAGGGCAAGGTCGAGCTCGACGCACCTGTCAATCGCTTCGTGCCCGGCCTGCTGCCCGACGATCGCATCACGGTCCGCCATCTGCTCACCCACCGCAGCGGCTTGGCCGACTACACCGACGCGATGTTCGAGCAGACCGTGCCCGGCTTCGAGGCGGTACGCAACCGGGTCTTCAGCTACCAGGAGCTGCTGGACCTCTCGCTTGGCCTGCCTCGTACCACGGAGCCGGGCGTGGCCTACAAGTACTCGAACGCGAACTTCGTCGTGGTCGGGATGCTGATCGAGCAGATCACGGGCAGGCCGGTGGCCAGGGAGTACGAGCGCCGCATCTTCAAGCCCCTCGGGCTCCGCAACACCTCCTACGTCCACCCCGAGACCGGGATCAAGGGCCTGCACGTCCGCGGCTATCTCCACCCGGACGAGGCCGGCGGGGCGCTCGTCGACTCCACGGAGCAGACGGTCTCCTGGGCGCAGTCCGCCGGCGCGGTCGTCTCCAACCCCGCCGACCTCAACACTTTCATGTCGGCTCTGATGCGGGGCCGGCTGCTGTCGCCCCGGATGATGGACGCCATGACGACCGTCAGCCCGACGGACGTCGCCAACGGCCGCCACTACGGGCTCGGGCTGCGGCGCTACGACCTCTCGTGCGGCACGCAGGTGTACGGCCACACCGGGACGGTGCAGGGCTTCTACACGTACGCCTTCGCGACCCGCGACGGCCGGCGGAGCTTCGCCGCGACGGCCAACACCTCCAACAAGTCCGACGCGAACACCGCCCTGGGCGGCACCCTGGAGCCCGCCTTCTGCGGCAAGAAGGCCACCACGGCTCGCACCCTGAAGACCCGGAAGGCGGAAGCCGACCTGCCCGAGAACCGCTGACCTGACCGGCCGCCACCGGGGAGCGGGAGGGCCAACGGGCCACGCCCGCTCCCCTTGCGGCCGGCCGAGTCATCCTGTCGTGCGAAGCTCTGCGCCACGGTGCCTTCGACAGTCAACGGCCTTGCTCTGCCCGCCCAGCAACGATGACGTCGCCCTGGCGCTCGACTACCGCACTGATCCATCAGACCCTCGCGTCGTCGGCAGCGACGTCTGAGGGCTCTCAGCGGCGGGTCAGGGCGAAGGGTGTCGGGGGCAGCGGCTGGCCGCTTTCGGATTCGCCCTGCGGCTCGTATCCCACCACCGTGAGGCCACGGCCGGTACTCACGACGGAGACGGGGGCCCTGCCTTGGACGCCGTCTCCGGCAGGCAGGTACAGCGGCTTCCAGCCGCCACCGCGGGTCCGCTGCACGCCCACCGGTCGGTACAGGCCGTCCGCATACGCGGTGCCGACCGCGGCGACTCCTGCGGGACCGGCGGTGATCGCCTGCCACCGGCCGGGGCCCGCACCGGCGTTCACCCTCGTCCAGCTGTGCCCGTCGAAGTGCGCGACCAGGCCGTGGTCCTTCGCGGGCGCCCCGATCTCCTCGGTGCCGACGGCCCACACGTCGTTCGGCCCGGCTGCCGCCAGTCCCGCGAGCTCTCCATAGCGGCCGTCGAGGGCGGGGGCCTGGACGCGGGTCCAGGCACGGCCGTCGTAGTGCAGCAGCAACGGACGGGGCCGGCCCTCCGGTGTGCCCACGGCGCCCGTCGCCCAGATGTCGTCGCGTCCTGTGGCGACCACGTCGGAGAGCGTCCAGTAGTCGCTGTCGATGACCGGCGGTTCCACCTGGTGCCAGTTCGTGCCGTCCCAGCGCTCGATCAGTCCGTGGAAGGTCAAGAAGTCCGCCGGCTGCCGCCAGCCGACCGCCCACACCTCGTCCACGGCGACCGCGGCGAGGGCGTTGAATCCGGCGGCCAGGGAGCTGTCCGGCACGGGTGCGTCCCGGACGTGCCATCCGCCGGCGTCGTGCCAGGCCGTGGGGATGCCGCCGCCCTCGGGTGGCCTGCTGCCGGCCAGCCAGGTGGTCCCTGCGGGGCCGGCGGTCACCGACCGGACGCTGCTGAGCCCGTCGGGGACCGGGAGTTCGGCCCATTCGGAGGAGTCGTCGTCGTGGGAGAAGATCACGGGCCGGCTGTACGACTGCCGCCCCTCCCCGAACTTCCTTGACCCGACGGCCCAGGTCGTGTCCCCGTCCACACGCGCCGCGTCCATCGGCCGGGCATTGCCGACCGGGAAGGCATCCTGAGCCCAGGTGTCCCGCCCGTACCCTGTGGCGGCCTGCCCGGCCCCGGGGGCTGCGGCCAGCAGCATCCCAGCCGTCACCACCGCGGTCAGCGCGATCCGTACATGTCTTCTCATCGCAAGTCTCCGTCGTTCAGGGAAGGGATGCCTTGGAGACATCCGACCGACCCGGTGCCTCACCGGCCCGGTCCTTGACCGGCCCGGTCCTTCACCCATGTCCAGAGGCGCGAGCCCCGGAAAAGGTTGAAGCCCTTCGCGACGACTCCGTGCGTCAACGACCCCGCAGCGACTCAGCAACTCGGCAATTCAGTGGCGAACTCGGGCCGTCCCGGACGATCATGCGACGCATGAGCGACCAACCCGCGCGATGGACCCAGGCAACCGTCTACCCCGACATGTGGACCGACCCGGACGACGACCCCCGCGACAGCGATGGAGTCAGTCCGGACGGTGAGCTTGCGACGCTGGTGGACTTTCTGACGAACTACCGCTTGACCCTGCGGATGAAGTGCGAGGGCCTGGATGCGGAGCAACTGGCCCGTCGGTCGGTTCCGCCGTCGACGATGTCGCTGCTCGGTCTGATTCGGCACCTCGCCGAGGTGGAACGGGACTGGCGCAACTGGATCAGCGACGGTGACCCGCTGCCGAAGCTGTACGGCGCGCGGGACGCGGACTTCGACGGAGCCGTCGGCGAGCAGGCCGTGGTCGACGCCTCGTACGCCGATCTGGAGCGCGAACAGGCCGCGACCGACGCGGCACTGGCCGAGCACCCGGACCTGGGCGAGCGTGTGGGGAAGGACGGGATCGCGATTCGGGAGCTGATGGTGCACCGGATCGACGAGTACGCCCGCCACAGCGGGCACGCCGACCTGTTGCGCGAATGCATCGACGGAAGGGTGGGGCAGTGAGGGCCACGACGGCGATGGCCCACGGCTGATCCCCGTCCTCGGACCCGTCCGGGTACCCCGGCGAGCGGCGGACGCCGGGGCACCCGTCCCGATCTCGCTCATCAACGGCCCACCGGGGGGCAGTGGTTGACAGGGCCGCATGGTTGACAGGGCTGCGTCACCATCTCATTCTGAGAGCGCTCTCAAAGGAGAATCCCCCACTTCCCAGAGGAGCCCCAGTGCTCACCTACCGCCCCCGCCTCAAGAGGCTCAGGCTGCTCGCGCTGCTGGCAGTCACCACGACGATCGGCACCGCCGTCGTCGTCGCCGAGCCCCCATCCGCTGCCGCGGGCGCGCTGCCCGCCACCATCCCGCTCACCTTCAAGAACAGCTCCGGCCGCAGCGAGCAGGTCTACGTCTACAACCTCGGCACGGACCTCGCGACCGGCCGCCAGGGCTGGGCCGACGCCGGCGGCACGTTCCACCCCTGGCCCGCGGGCGGCTCCGTGCCGGTCCCCGCCCCGGACGCCGCGATCGCGGGGCCGGCCAACGGGCAGAGCATGACGATCCGCCTGCCGAAGTTCTCCGGCCGCATCTACTTCAGCTACGGCCAGAAGCTGGTCTTCAAGCTCGCGACGGGCGGACTCGTCCAGCCCGCCGTCCAGAACCCGAGCGACCCCAACCGGAACATCCTCTTCAACTGGTCCGAGTACACGCTCAACGACTCCGGGCTGTGGATCAACAGCACCCAGGTCGACATGATGTCGGTGCCGTACGCCGTCGGCCTCAAGCGACCTGACGGCAGCGTGGCGAGCACTGGACGCCTCAAGCCGGGCGGCTACCGGGGCTTCTTCGACGCCCTGCGCGGCCAGCCCGGCGGCTGGGCCGGTCTCGTCCAGACCCGCTCCGACGGCACCGTGCTCCGCGCCCTCGCACCGGGCCACGGCATCGAGGCGGGCGCACTGCCGCCCGGGATCATGGACGACTACATCAACCGGGTCTGGACGAAGTACGCCACGTCGACACTGACGGTCACCCCGTTCGCGAACCAGCCCTCCGTGAAGTACTACGGCCGGGTCAGCGGCGGCGTCATGAACTTCAGCGACGGCTCCGGCACCCGCGTCACCTCGTTCCAAAAGCCCGACTCCGACAGCGTGTTCGGCTGCTACAAGCGCCTCGACGCGCCCAACGACCAAGTCCGCGGCCCCATCTCCCGTACCCTGTGCGCCGGTTTCAACCGCTCCACTCTGCTCACCAACCCCAACCAGCCGGACACGTCGTCGGCCGGCTTCTACCGGGACACCGTGACCAACCACTACGCGCGCAAGATCCACGCGCAGATGGTCGACGGCAAGGCGTACGGCTTCGCGTTCGACGACGTCGGCGCGCACGAGTCGCTCGTACACGATGCGGCCCCGCAGCAGGCGTACGTCACCCTCGACCCGCTCGACTGAGCCAACGGCACTGGCCCCTCCACGCACATGCCCGTCTTCTCCCTCGGCACCAATGCCTGCGACGCCCCGCTGACGGCCGAGGGAGAAGACCACGGCATCATGGCGGTCAGCACCATCGGGCCAGGGAGCACATGCACATGACCAAGTTCATCGTCCACGACGATCCTGTCGGTCGTGCCGCCAGAAACTACATCGCCCACGCAGACCTGGCGCCGTTCGGATTCGACGGACAGATGGAACAGCTCTGGCTGAAGCCTCTCGACGACGGCACGTTCGCCATCGCCTGCATTCCCTTTCGCACGTACGGCCTCGCGCTCGGAGACCGCGTGGTCCTGTCGGACGACGAGGTCACTGAGGTCGTCGGGCTCTCCCGGCACCGTGTTCTGCGCATGCTCCTCATGCCCGGCGCAGACCCGGCGCGGCTCCCCCAGGCCATCACCCGCATCAAGAACGCGATCGAGGAAGCCGAGCTGCTGAGCGAATGGAGCGGTGACCGCCACGTCGCCGTCGACATCCCTCCCCATACGAGCCCCTCGAAGCTCTTCGAGGTCATGGAACGCGAGGTCGAAGAGGGCGGCGCTTTCTGGGAGTGGGCTGACGCCCGGGCCTTCTCCGCCGCCGGCTGATCCGCCTCACGGAGTGGAACCCATGAAGATCCGAGCGATGGAGACGGGCAGGCTGAGCCTCGTACCGCTCCGTGTCGAGCACGCGGACGAGATGGCCGAGGTACTCGCCGATCCGGCCGTGCATGCCTTCATCGGCGGCGCCCCGCACTCTCCGCAGGCATTGCAGGCACGGTACGAACGTCTCGTGGCCGGCTCACCCGATCCATCCCAGACATGGTGCAACTGGGTGATCCAGCTCCGCGAGGAGAAGTGCCTGACCGGAACGGTGCAGGCGACGATCACTACCGCTGAGAGCGGAGGGTGTGCGGCCGAGATCGCCTGGGTCGTCGGAACTCCGTGGCAGGGAAACGGGATCGCCACCGAGGCGGCACGAGGACTGGTCGCCTGGCTGCAGGAGCAAGAAGTACAGGTGATCTGCGCCCACATCCATCCCGATCATCAGGCATCCGGTGCAGTTGCCGCAGCTGCCGGCCTGGCTCCGACTGGTCACTGGCACGATGGCGAGATCAGGTGGGAACCTCCGGCGGCGCAGTCACGTAGCTTGTTCTTTTTCTTCCGGACCCGACGCGGAAGGATGGGCAGGCAGCCGCGTGACCGTTGATCTGTGATGCGCCACAGCGCGCTGACCTAGCAAGATGCTCATATGGAAACTGGGTTCCCCTGGGGGTCTACACCAACCGTCGATCTCCGCCTGTGGCGTGCTGACGCGATCGTGCTTTTCGACTGGCTGATGAGCACCGACCTGAACACCGTACCGATCACGCACCCGGCTCAGAAGCAGGCTCTCGTAGACCTGCTGGCACGCTTGGAGGAGGTGGACATCATCGAGTCCACCGATGAAGAGATCGCCGCAGCCCAGGCCGAGGTGGCCAAGAACATGGGTTGGTAGGGACTCGCTCGAGGTCCGTGATCGCGGGTCACCTCGAACGGTGTCTCGAGCTGGGTCGCTCACCTGGAGGTTCGCCAGACGTGGGGGCGGCCTTCGTCTGATCATGTGCTTCGACCAAGGTGCACGTGACCACGACGAAGGCCGTGAGGTGAGTTTGCTGCCTGATGCTGTCCGAAGGGAAGCGTTCGCGGAAGCGTCACGCTTCCGGCAAGAGTTCTACGAGTGTCTGACCGCTCGGCACGACGAGTTGTTCGAGCTGGTGGACACGGTGCTGTGTGCGGACGGTGCGGTGAGGTCCCCGGTGGACCTGACCCTTCCGCCCGAGCACCGTCGCGGGCACGGAGCGATGTACGGCGGCCTGAACCACGGCCGGATCGACATCGGCCGTCTGCGGACGGCGCTGGCCGATCTGTCGCTACCTCGTTTCGACGGCGGGCGCCTGGTCCTGGCGGTCGATGTGTCGCCGTGGCTCCGCTCGGACGCGCCGTGCTCAGCCTACCGGCTGTTCTGCCACGTCTACGGCCGCGCGAAGACGGCTTCACAGTTCATCCCGGGCTGGCTGTACTCCTTCGTTGCCGTGCTGGAGCCGGGTGCCACGTCCTGGACCGCGATCCTCGACGTGGTCCGGCTCGGCCCGGTCGACGACGCGACCGCGATCACCGCCGACCAGCTCCGAGGAGTGGTCGAGCGGCTCATCGCCGCGGGGCAGTGGCGGGCCGGGGACCCGCCCATCGTGATCGTCAGCGATGCCGGCTACGACGTCACCCGCCTGGCCTGGGTCCTGCGCGACCTCCCCGTCGAGCTGGTCGGACGGGTCCGCTCCGACCGTGTCATGCGGCTGCCGGAACCACCCAGGATGCACGGCGTCAACGGCCGGCCGCCCAAGCACGGCCCGGAATTCCGCTTCACCAAGCCGGAGACCTGGCCCGATCCCACGATCACTGACACGACCAACTACGGCAAGGCCGAGACCCAGGCATGGGACCGGGTCCACCCCCGGCTCACCCACCGCTCCTCATGGCTCGACCACAACGGCGAACTTGCCCTGGTGGAGGGCACTTTAATCCGGCTGAAGGTCGAGCACCTGTCGAAGGAACGCGATGCCCCGCCGGTGTGGCTGTGGTCCTCCAAGGCCGGGGCCACCCCCGACGACGTGGACCGCTTCTGGCAGGCCTTGCTCCGCCGCTTCGACCTCGAGCACACCACCGGGCACCCCGCTACGACGTCGGCAAAACCGTCAAACGCCCCGAGACCCTCAAGGCCATCGGCAAGCCCGGAAGATCTTGGTAGATAAAGAACAAGCTGGCGACACCTATCGGCGCTTGTTCGGTTACCGGCCCGTGGGGAAGCAGACTCTGGAGTGAAGGCGAAGGGGGCGGCCCGGTGGGAGAGGCGGTTCCAGCAACTCCTCCACCGGTACGTCGGTCCAGTCGATGGACGTGGTCTCGGCGTTCTCATGGAGACGGGCGTTCAGGTCGTACATGGCAATGTGGCGGCCGGGGCGGTGGATGTGCAGGGTCAGCTCCGCGCCCTCATCGTCCAGGACTTCACCAGTCAGGCAGCCGGGGCGGGAGTCGTTGGAGCCGGGGCCGAGGACAGTGGCCAGGTGCGTGCGGACGTCGGCGACGGAGGCGAATAGAACGAGGGCGTCCTCCCATTCGTCGTTGTTGATCCAGTAGGCGCTGCGCAGTAGTGCGAAGGCATGGCGTGGGTGGCTCCTCTCGCTCTGAGGCTTTTTGGTGGGCGGAGCATGAAGGTAGGAGAGGGCGGAACGGGCACAATCGTCGTCGGGGGCGCGGCGTTGGGCTTCCCGGTAGGCGGCGATGGCGGCGTCCTGGTCGCCCGTCCAGGTGAGGGCATGGCCCAGGTAGAGCGGCATGAGGGCGTCGTGAGGGTCCGCGTCAAAGGCCGCCTCTGTGGTACGGATGGCTTCCTCGGCGAGCGGACGGCTCACGCCGTTGCTGTCGTGCTTTCCCAACCCGTTGAGCAGGGTTCCGTCGTCATCATCGAAATCGCAGCACACGTCGGACAGCGCCACGTGTCGAAGTGCGAAGGTCGAGGCCATCGCACGCAGGATCGCGAGCGTGGCGGCGGTCTCGGTATCTTCGTGCGATCCCTGCTCCGCCTGGTCACAGTGGTGGCGAGCCCGGGCTATCAGATTAGGGATCGCCGGTTCGTCGCTGAACTGCCGAAGCAGGAACTCGCATTCGGCGAGCGACTGTCCGGCCTGCAGCAGGTGGATGGGCGGCTCTTTTGCAGGCATGGGCCATAAGTCTGCCATCGAGCGGTAGCGATGTCCGATGAATGCTGCGACTCGGTGTCCTGGTCATCGAGCCGCTGGGAATGAAAACACGCACTTACCGACAAGCACTGACGTTCCGCGTCGACGGGCCAGGCGGCAGACGCGCCCGTGAGGCCCTCGGGATCGTGGCCGGATGCCGCACGCGACGAAGGCCGGACCTGTTCCCGAACTGTGGTGAGCAGCCTTGGTAATGGAAACTGTTCAGATGAAGAAGCGACAGAAGATATATTTCAGCGTTCGCGTGGACACTGTCGAGACGCCGGTGCCGGTCCACGCTCTGGAGCAGGTCGCCGCGTGCGTCGGACGAGCGTTGAACTGCACCTTCGCCGAAGGTGAGTACCAACGGTGGTACGCACAGGTCGCGGACGTCTTCGGCCTCACAGTCTCCGTGGCCGGCGTGGGTGGCATCGGCGGCAAGTCGGTAGCCAAACTCGTCGGCGAAGTCGCCGAGAAGGGCTTCCGCTACGCCCCGGACGGCAGCGTCGAGGTCGAGTACGACCGAGTGGACATCAGCGCCTACATGGTCGATCTGCTCGCCATCCGCACCGGGCTCGAGTGGTACCAGCCCACCCCCGAAGACCTTGCCGCCGAACGCCGAGCAGCCGGCATATTCGATGACTTCCTCGGGCAAGTCGGCCCCCAGGGATGGACCAGAGACGACGAAGAGAAGTACAGCGACAGGGACCGCCGTGGCGGCCGAGGCCCTGGACCGGCTCGCGGATGATGCGCGGGACGTGCGCGCCAATTCGCGGCTGCCCCCGGCCGACAAGCTGCAGCGCGCCCTGTCCGTGCCGATCACGATCGGCCGCCGTCAGCCGCACCTCTACCGGCTGATGTTCACCTCTCCGGTCGGCGACCCGGCCGTGATCCACGCGGCGGTCCAGGCGGCCGATCGCGCCCAGGACGAGTTCCTCGCCATCGTCGGAGTCCTGTCGGATCGGGGATACTCGCCCGTCTCGTCGACGTCCACGGCCACGGCCGGGCTGCTCAGGCAGAGACGGGGACCGGCTCCAAGTCAGTGCCGTCGAAGGGTGGGTAGGTTTCCCTGCCGGTTCGCTCGGCCGCATCGATGTAGTCGGCAAGGGCGTCACGGGATTGAGCGAGCCTGTCCATCTGATCGTTCAGTCGCTGCAGCCGTGACCGCATCGCGGCCAGCAACTCGGGGCACCCGAGCAGCTCCGGGACCTCTCCGATCGCACAGGGCAGCAGGTACGCGATGTCCTCGGAAGATAAGCCGGCGCCGAGCAGATGCCGGATCTGCTTCACCCGCAGCACGGCGTTCTCGTCGTACTCGCGGTAGCCGTTCGCGCGTCGGTCTGCCTCCAGCAGGCCCTGGGCCTCGTAGTAGCGCAACTGATGGGCGTTGACGCCCGTCCGACGACTCAGTTCCCCGATACGCATCGCTACCTCGCTTGACCTTCACACCGGTATCAACGTTGACGATGCTGCCATGAACAGCAAACCCGATACCTCTGTGACCGTCATCGGACTCGGACTGATGGGCCAGGCGCTCGCCGGCGCGTTCCTGAAAGCCGGGCATACCACGACCGTATGGAACCGTACGGCCTCCAAGGCCGACCAATTGGTGGCCGAGGGCGCACGGCTGGCGCCGACGGTCGGCGACGCGCTCAAGGCAAGCCCCCTGGCCATCATCTGTCTCACCGACTACCAAGCCATGCACGAGCTGCTCGACGCGAGCGATGTCGAGCTGGACGGCACGATGTTGATCAACCTGACCTCGGGCGACTCGGCCCAGGCGCGGGAGGCCGCCCAGTGGGCCGAGCAGCGCGGCGCGCGTTACCTGGACGGCGCCATCATGGCCATCCCGCCGGCGATCGGAACCGCCGAGGCGGTGATTCTGCACAGCGGGCCGCAGTCGGACTTCGATGCACACGAGTCCACACTCGACGCGCTCGGCACCGTCACCTACCTTGGCGCGGACCACGGGCTGGCGTCTCTGTACGACGTGGCCGGCCTGGCCATGATGTGGAGCGTCCTGAACGCCTGGCTCCAGGGCACCGCCATGCTCAGGACCGTTGGTGTCGACGCCGCAACGTACGCGCCGTTCGCGCGGCAGATCGCTGCCGGTGTGGCCGATTGGCTGCCTGGGTACGCCGAGCAGATCGACAGCGGCTCCTTCCCCGCCGAGGTGGCGGCCCTGGAGACCGACGCGCGGGCGATGGCGCACCTGATCGAGGAGAGCGAGGCGGTGGGCGTCAACGCCGAACTGCCGAGGTTGATCAAGGCGATGGCTGACCGCGCGATCGCCGCCGGGCATGGTGGGGAGCAGTATCCCGTGCTGATCGAAGAGTTCGGCAAGCCCCGCGACAACTGAGGGGGCCGACACGGGATCCATCCCGCCGCTCGGCACGCTCAACCGCAAGAGGCCGCTGGCCAGCGGCACGAGCGCCGCATGGCGGCCGCCGCCCCGCCGGTTCCGTTCCCTGGATCCGGCGGGGCGGTCGGTTGCTGCTCAGCCCTGGCAGGCACCCCGAACGATCCGCTCGACGACGGCCGTGGCCTGCGCCGGGTGCCCCTCCAGCCAGGTACTGAGGTGTTCCCGCACGGCCTCCCCCACGCACGCGCGCACTGCGGCACCGCCCAGTTCGCCGCACGTGGCGCCATGGAACTCCGGACGGTCCAGCTTCACCGACACGACCGCCGTCAGCCCCTCGCCGATCCGGTCGGCGCTGAGATCGGGGTCCGCCGCCTCCAGCAGCCGCCGTTGCCGCGCGTACGCGTTGACCGCGGCCGCCACCCCGTCGCGGAAGCCCGCCTCGTGCGTGCCGCCGTAGGGGGTGGGCTGACTGTTGGCGAAGCTCCGGACCCGCTCCTCGCGGGCATCGCACCACCGGAGGGCCACCTCCACCGACCCCTGCATCCCCTCGTCCTCCCGCTCGAAGCCGATGACGTCCGGGGGGACGGGCACGTCCGGCCGCGCCTCGAGGAAGGCGACGAAGTCGCGCGCCCCGCCCGGGAACCAGAACCGCTCCGACCGGGGCCCGCTCGGGGGGCGTTCGTCGATCAGCGAGATGTCCAGGCCCCGGTTCAGGAAGGCCAGTTCCCTGAAGCGCTCTGCCAACACATCGAACGAGCACTCCGCCGTCCCGAAGATGTCGGTGTCGGCTCGGAAGGCGATGGCGGTCCCGCTTCCGGTCGCCGGCCCCGCGGCGCTGGGCGGGGCGACCGCGACGCCGCGCACGTACTCCTGGACCCAGCGGACTCCCTCGCGCCGCACCTCGGCCGTCAGGCGGCTGGACAGGGCGGTGGTGACGCAGGGTCCCATGCCGAAGAGGCTCACAGCCACGGCGTGGCGGCTGTTGAGCGCCGTCCCGGCATGCGGGCTGGTCAGCAGGGCCTCCAGGGCGGGACCCTCCGTGCCCCCGGCGGCCTCGACCGGAACGCCCGGCCCGTCGTCGGCGACACGCACGCCGCCGCCGGGTGTGAGGGTGACGTCGATGGGGCCGGGTCGGCCGCTCAGGGCCTCCCGCACCGACCGGCCGGCGACCTCGAACACCAGCTGGTGCAGGCCACGTTCGCCGGTCGACCCGACGTACATCCCGGGCCGCTTCCGAATGGCTTCCCACCCCTCCAGCACCTGGATGTGGCTGGCCTCGTACCTGATGGCTTCCTCACTCACGAAGTCCCCCTCCGATGGCGTTCAGCAGACCTCCCCAGCCTAGGCGGATCACTGAAAAACACCAGGTCAGAGCCGGTTGGTCGAGGGCCTGGGCGGGCCTGTCGGCCCCTGCCCGGAGACGGTCGACTCAGGGTCCACGAGCCGCGGCCGGAGTACGGCCGGGGGCTCGCCGAGTCCTCGTACGGCCCCGTTCCCGGCGGCCCCAAGGTCCCCAATTCCGGTACGTCGCAGGCCCACCTCCCGTGCCTTCCTCGCGCGGGGCGTAGCAACGACTCTGTGTCAGGCGTTCTCGCCACGGAGAATCTGCAGGAACCTACCGAAGTTCCCCTGCGACCAGTGCTCGACGGACTGGCCGCCCACCACGCGGTCGATGGAGATGCCGCTGAGGTGGACCTCGCGGCCGGACGGGGGGATTCCGAGGATCGTCCCTGTGTGGACACCGCCGAGGCTCCAGCGGGTGACCACCTTGGTGCCTTCCGCGATCTGGTCGAACACGTCCAGTCGGTAGCCGGTGAGAGACGCCTTCAGTTCGAGGTCGCCCGCGACCCAGGCCGAGCGCTCGTTAGGGCCGTCGAACCCGTGGAACACGAGGTCCTTCGAGATGTACCGCTCGAAGCCAGCGGCCAGGTCCCCGTTGTAGCCGGCGTAGAACGCTGCGGCGACCTGTCGCGGCGAGAGGCGGGATCCAGATCCAGATCCGGATCCCGACGGGGCGCCGTGTGGGCAGCTACTCGGGGGCGACCCTCGACACCCTGCTCCGTATTACTTAGGATCATGGGCACGGCATCGCGTGTCGGTCACCGGCTGGGTGAGGCATGGAGGTGCCCGTGAGATTGCCTTGCGGAGGCATTCCACACATGTCAGTCGAGTTGAACCACACCATCATCCACGCCCGGGACAACC
>NZ_DATCVQ010000582.1:0-2718 GCF_036566765.1 Streptomyces sp. | reverse complement strand
TTGTGATGCCGTCTCCTCTCTCGTGCCCGGCGTACCGGTGCGATCGAACCTAGGCAGAAGATTCGGAAGCGTCGCCGGACAGGTCTTCGTCCTTCAGGTGGCGATCGTGGTGCTGCTCGCCGCCGGGGCTCTGCTGGCCCTGGTGCTGCAGTCGCGACACGACATCGACCGTGAAGCGCGCAACCGGTCGGTTGCCGTGGCGCAGACCTTCGCGAACTCCCTGGGCCTGCAGGAAGCGCTGAATTCGCCGGACCCGTCCGCGATCCTGCAGCCCCTCGCCGAGGAGACACGCAAGGACGCAGGCGTGGACTTCATCGTGGTGATGGACACGAACGGCATCCGCTACAGCCACCCCCAGCCCGACCGCATCGGCGAGCGGTTCGTCGGCACGATCGAGCCCTCGCTCGCCGGCCAGGTGCACACCGAGAGCGTGGATGGGCCGCTCGGTAAGGAGATCCAGGCGATCGTCCCGGTCACCTCGCCCGAGGGTGAGGTCGTCGCCCTGGTCTCGGCAGGTCTGACGGTGGAGAGCGTGACCGGCATCGCCGACCGTCAGCTTCCGGTCATCCTCCTGGCCATCGCCATCGGTCTGGCTCTGGCCACCGTCGGCACGGCGCTGATCAGCCGAAGACTGCGCCGCCAGACCCACGGGCTCGGCACGCAGGAGATGACCCGTATGTACGAGCACCACGACGCGGTGCTCCACTCCGTCCGCGAAGGGGTGCTGATCACGGACGGTGAAGGACGACTACTCCTGGCGAACGACGAGGCCGGACGGCTGCTCGGCCTGCCGGACGACGCCGAAGGACGCCCCGTCGACGAGGTCGGCATGGATCGCGGAATGGCGGAACTGCTGCTGTCCGGCCGGGTGGCCACCGACGAGGTGCTGGAGGCCGGGGACCGGCTGCTCGTGGTCAATCAGCGGCCCACGCGCCCGCATGGCTCGGCGGTCACCATCCGCGACTCCACCGAGATGCAGCTCCTGAGCAGCCGGGCGGAGACGGCCCGCAAGCGGCTCAAGCTGCTGTACGACGCCGGGGGTGACATCGGCACCGACCTCGACGTGGTCCGCACCGCGAAGGAACTGGCCGACGTCGCCGTTCCCCAGTTCGCGGACTTCGTCACGGTCGACCTTGCCGACCCGGTACTGAAGGGCGACGAGCCCGGCCCGGGCGCCGACATGCGGCGCACGGCGGTCAGCGGCATCCGCTCCGATCACCCGCTGTATCCGTTCGGCAGCCTGATCGCATTTCTGCCATCCACGCCGCAGGCCCGCGGATACGGCACGGGCACAGCCGAACTCGTGCCCGATCTCCACGACGCGCCGGGCTGGCACGCCCAGGACGCGCCGCGGGCATCGGCGATCGTCGACTACGGGATCCACTCGCTCATCGCGGCTCCGCTGAAGGCCAGGGGCGTCGTGCTCGGGGTGGTCAACTTCTGGCGGTCGCAGAAGCCGGAACCGTTCGACGAGGACGACCTGTCCCTGGCCGAGGAGCTTGTCGGCCGCGCCGCGGTCACCATGGACAACGCCCGCCGCTACACCCGCGAACACAATCTCGCCGTGACGCTCCAGCGCAGCCTGCTGCCGCAGGATCTGCCCGAGCAGAGCGCGGTGGACGTCGCGCACTTCTACCAGCCCGCCCAGTCCGGAGTGGGCGGGGACTGGTTCGACGTGATCCCGCTGCCGGGCAGCCGCGTCGGGCTCGTCGTCGGAGACGTCGTCGGGCACGGCCTGCACGCCGCGGCCACCATGGGGCGGCTGCGCACGGCCGTGCACAACTTCTCCTCCTTGGATCTGCCGCCCGACGAACTCCTCGCCCGTCTCGACAACCTCGTCCAGCGCATGGACCAGGAAGGCGACAGCACGCCCTCGGACGGCGGTGTCCTGGGCGCGACCTGCCTGTACGCCGTCTACGACCCGGTCTCCCAGAACTGCACCATGGCGCGGGCAGGACACATGCCACCGCTTGTGGTCGCCCCGGACGGCACGACGACGATCTCGGAACTGCCGGCCGGCCCCCCGCTGGGGCTGGGAGGCATGCCGTTCGAGACCATGGAACTGCACCTGGCGGAAGGCAGCCAGCTCGTCCTGTACACCGACGGGCTGGTCGAGGAGCGGAGCCGGGACATTTCAGAGGGCGTGGAACGGCTGCGCACGGCGCTGACCCACCCCGACCGAGACCCGCAGGACAGCCGCCGCGCCGTACTCGACGCCCTGCTCCCCGTCCGGCCGGCCGACGACATCGCGCTGCTCATCGCCCGGACACGGACTCTGGGCCCCGGCCGGGTCGCAGAGTGGGACGTACCGTTCGACCCGAGCGAGGTCGGCGCCATGCGCGGCCTCGCGGCCGAGCAACTCGAGGAGTGGGGCCTGCAGGAACTCGCCTTCACCACGGAACTGATCCTCAGCGAGCTCATCACCAACGCCATCCGGTACGCCGCCGCGCCGGTTCGCGTTCGTCTGTTGCGCGATCGCACTCTGACCTGCGAGGTGTGGGACGGGAGCAGCACCGCCCCGCATCTGCGGTACGCCGCCACCACGGACGAGGGAGGCCGCGGACTGTTCCTGGTGGCCCAGCTCAGCGAGCACTGGGGCACCCGGTACACACCGGAAGGCAAGGTCATCTGGGCCGAACAGGTCCTGCCCGCCGCTGACAGTGACCTCTCCTAGACCGCAGTTGTTCTGCTGACCGCCGTCGGTCCCCACCGAACCGG
>NZ_DATCVQ010000581.1:0-21235 GCF_036566765.1 Streptomyces sp. | reverse complement strand
GCCGGGGCCGGCTCGGGGCGGCCGGCTCGGGGGAGGGTCGCCGGGCGGCCGGCGCGGGGTTCTCGTAGAACGCGGTGCCGGACTTCTCGCCGGCCTCCACGGCCCGTACGGCCGCGAGCAGGTCGGCGGCCTTGCCGCTCAGCTTGGCCCCGCTCTCGACGGGGCCCTCCTTCTCCGCCTTGCGCCGCTCGATCCGGGCCCGCTCCTCGGCCTGCGCCGCCAGCTCGGCCTCGGCCTCGGACAGCGCGGGCTTGGCGGCCCCCTCCGTACCGCCGTCCCCGGCCGCGTCGCCGACCGTGTCCGCCTCCGGCGTCGCCTCGGCGTCCGGCGGCGCGGCGGACTCCGCCTCCGTCTCCGGGGCGACGTCGGACGGGGGAACCTCGGCGGACTCGCCGCGCGAGGGGTCTGGCACGGTCACAAGGTGCTCCAGTCGTGGTCCGGGTAGCGGTGCACGGGCGCCGACACGTCGTCGAGGGCCCGGCAGATCTCGTCAGGAAGACTAAGGGTCTCCACCGACAACGCCTCGGAGAGCTGCCGCGCGTCGCGCGCGCCGACGATCGGGGCGGTCACGCCCGGCCGGTCCCGCACCCACGCCAGCGCCACTTGCAGCGGCGTCGCCGCCAGGCCGTCCGCCGCCGTCGCGACCGCCTCCACGATCCGGCTTGCCGTCTCGTCCAGATACGGCTCGACGAAGGGCGCCATCGTCTCCGAGCCGCCCCGCGAGTCCGTCGGGGTGCCGTGCCGGTACTTGCCGGTCAGCACCCCGCGGCCCAGCGGCGACGACGGCAGCAGACCTATGCCGAGGTCCCGCGCCGCGGGCAGCACCTCCCGCTCCACGCCCCGCTGGAGCAGCGAGTACTCCATCTGCGTCCCGGCCAGCCGGGTCCGCGTCCCGGCCCCGCCGAGCTGCCAGGTCGCCGCCTTCGCCAGCTGCCAGCCGCAGAAATCGGCCACGCCCGCGTACCGCGCCCGCCCGCTGCTCACCGCCAGGTCCAGGGCCCCCAGTGACTCCTCGAGCGGGGTGTACGGGTCGTAGGCGTGCAGCTGCCACAGGTCCACGTGGTCCGTGCCGAGCCGTGCGAGGGAGGCGTCGAGGGCCGCGAGCAGATGCCCCCGCGAGCCGTCGCACCGCCGGTCCGGGTCGGGCACGCTGCCCGCCTTCGTCGAGATCACCAGGTCCCGGCGCGGCACCAGACCGCCGATGAGCTGCCCGAGCAGGTACTCCGCCTCCCCGCCGGCGTACACGTCCGCCGTGTCGACCAGCGTGCCGCCCGCCTCCCAGAACGCCTTCAGCTGGTCGGCGGCGTCATGTTCGTCCGTGTCCCGGCCCCAGGTGAGGGTGCCGAGCCCGATCCGGGACACGCGCAGGCCGGTACGGCCGAGATGCCTCTGCTCCATGAGCGCGAGATTACTGGCCAAGACACCACGCGGAGAGAGCCTGTGGACAACCGGCTCCTGACGGATCCCGCGCACCGCGCTAGAGTCCGGCCCACAGGGACGTTACTGATCGGTAAAGAGGGTGTTGGGCATGCGACTGGGCATCAACCTCGGGTACTGGGGCGCCGGAATGGACGGCGACAACCTCGCCGTCGCGCAGGAGGCCGACCGGCTCGGCTACGACGTGTGCTGGGCCGCCGAGGCGTACGGCTCGGACGCCCCGACCGTGCTCTCGTGGGTCGCCGCGCAGACCGAGCGGATCGACGTCGGCTCGGCGATCATGCAGATCCCGGCCCGCCAGCCCGCGATGACCGCCATGACCGCGGCCACCCTCGACTCGCTCTCGGGCGGCCGCTTCCGCCTCGGCCTCGGCGTCTCCGGCCCGCAGGTCTCGGAGGGCTGGTACGGCGTCAAGTTCGACAAGCCGCTGGCCCGCACCCGCGAGTACGTGGAGATCGTCCGCAAGGCGATGACCCGCGAGCGCCTCAGCTACTCCGGCGAGCACTGGACGCTGCCGCTGCCCGACGGCCCGGGCAAGCCCATCAAGCTCACCGTGCACCCGCAGCGCGAGCACATCCCGCTCTACATCGCCGCGATCGGCCCGAAGAACCTGGAGCAGACCGGCGAGATCGCCGACGGCGCGCTGCTGATCTTCCCCTCCGCCGAGCACCTGGAGGAGACGGCGATCCGCCACATCCGGGCCGGCCGCGAGAAGGCGGGCCTGACGATGGAGGGCTTCGACGTGCACCCCTCGCTGCCGATCGCCCTCGGCGCGGACGTCGACGCCCTCGCGGACATGTTCCGCCCGTACACCGCCCTGTACGTGGGCGGCATGGGCAGCCGGAAGCAGAACTTCTACAACCAGCTCGCGCAGCGCATGGGCTACGAGAAGGAGGCCGCCGAGATCCAGGAGAAGTACCTGGCCGGCGACAAGGCGGGCGCGGCCGCGGCCGTGCCGCGGAGCCTCATCGAGCAGACCGCGCTGCTGGGCGATGTGGCCACCATCGCGGACCGGATGAAGGCCTACGCGGAGGCCGGCGTCAACACGCTGACCCTGGCCCCGGCCGGATTCACTCTCGACGAGCGGGTGGCCGCGCTGCGCGCCGGCGTCGAGGCGCTGGAGCGCGCGGGCCTGGCGTAACGGCTGGCGGCGCGGCCGGGGCGGTACAGGTGGGGAAGTCTGCGGCCGTGGTGGGGGCTCGGGGGGTCTTCCCCGCCACGGCCGTCACGCAGCACAACGCGCCACCGTGCCCCCGGTTACGGCCCCGGACGATTCCGCCTTTCGGCCGAGTGCTCCGGCCCTCGTGTTGCCGCCTTCGGCGGAGCGCATTTGACTTCTTCTCTGCGGGCGTGCGGCGTGCGGACGTCCGTGTGGAGGTGGCAGCAATGCTCTCGGCCCGAAGCCTTTTCCAGGAAATCATCGACGACGACGACTCCTTCCAGCTGTTCTGCTCCATCGCCGCCAGCGGCGAGACGCAGGGCGGCTGGGAGAACGGCCGGATCGCCGCGCTCGTCCCCGTCGGCATGCGGGACCTGGCGCCGAAGATCACCCGGCACGGAGCGGACGAGGACAAGCACGGCAGGATCTTCAACGCGCTGCTCAAGAAGCGCGACCTGCCGCCCGTCGACGTCCCGCCCGAGACCGACTACACGATGCTCCTGGAGAAGCGGGGCATCGGCCTCGCCCACGAGAAGCTCAAGCGCGACGAGCCGCTGACCGAGCGCGACATCATCGTCTACCTCTCGCACAGCCGGGTCACCGAGCAGCGGGCCGCCGACCAGATGGACATGCTGGTCACGTACTTCGGCGACCATCCCGAGCTCGGCAAGGCGATCAGGATGATCTGCAACGACGAGGACAACCACCTCGCGTACTGCCACGAGGAGTTGCTGCGCCTGGCGTACGCCGGACACGGCCGGCTGATCCAGCGCACGCTGCGCGAGTCCGCCCTCAGCGAGATCAGGGTGTACCGCGACGTCAGCCTCGCCGTGATGGCCCACATGGGCCGGCTGCTCGGCTGGCCCCGGGCCAAGTCGGCCGCCCTGGCCGCCGGGATCCACGCCGTGTACGCGTACGAGCGGTTCGGCGGGTGGCGGCGGATGGTCGACCTCAAGATGCCCGAGCGGCGCGACGCGCTGGGCGGACCGGCCACTCCCGCGCCGGCGTTCTGAGGAGCCTCCGCTACAGCCAGCCGCGCCGCTTGAACAGCCGGTGCAGACCCAGCACCGCGCCGGCCATCAGCAGGACCACCGCCGGGTACGCCCACGCCCAGCGCAGTTCGGGCATGTGGTCGAAGTTCATGCCGTAGATCCCCGCCACCATGGTGGGGACCGCGGCCATGGCCGCCCACGCGGAGATCTTGCGCATGTCGTCGTTCTGCCGCACGCCCATCTGCGCCAGATGCGCCGACAGCACGTCCGACAGCAGCCGGTCCAGACTCTCCACCTGCTCGTTGGCCCGGATCAGGTGGTCGCTCACGTCCCGGAAGAACGGCTGCGCCGCCGCGTGCACGAACGGCACCGCCCCGGCCGCGAGCCGCGACATCGGGGCCGTCAGCGGGCCGCTGGCCCGGCGGAACTCCAGCACCTGCCGCTTGGCCGTGTAGATCCGGCCGGCGGTGCCCTTCGGGTCCCCGGCCGAGGGCTCGCCGCCCGGCGCGAACACGGCCGTCTCCAGCTCCTCGAGGTCGATCTGGAGCTCGGCCGCCACGTCGATGTAGTGGTCCACGACCGCGTCGCTGATCGCGTACAGCACCGACGTCGGCCCCTGCTTCAGCACCTCCGGCTCCGCCTCAAGACGGCGGCGGACCTGGGCGAGCGGCGCGCCCTCGCCGTGCCGGACCGTCACCACGAACGAGTCGCCGATGAACACCATCAGCTCGCCCGTGGAGACCCGGTCGCTCTCCGGCTCGTACACCACCGGCTTGAGGACCATGAACAGCGAGTCGTCGTACACCTCCAGCTTCGGCCGCTGATGCGCCTTCAGCGCGTCCTCGACCGCCAGCGGATGCAGCGCGAACTCCGCCGTGACGTGGTCGAACTCGGCCTCGGTGGGCTCGTGGAGGCCCACCCACAAGAAAGCGTCCCCGGTCGCCCGCGCCTCGTCCAACGCGTCCGAGAGATCCGACGGCCCCGCCGTACGGCGCCCGCCCCGATAGATGGCACTGTCCACGATCACGCCGCGTATTCTTCCCCGCCCGTCCGTCCCATGCACCCGTGCGGCCGCTTACCCTTCCGGCATGGCCACGCTGATCCTCGTCCGGCACGGACGTTCCACCGCCAACACCGCCGGAGTGCTCGCCGGACGGACGCCCGGGGTCGGGCTCGACGAGCGGGGCGCCGCACAGGCCGCCGCGCTGCCCGGACGGCTCGCGGGGATCCCGCTCGCCGCCGCGGTCAGCAGCCCGCTGGAGCGCTGCCAGGAGACCCTGCGGCCGCTGCTCGACGCCCGGCCCGGACTGCCGCTGCACATCGACGAGCGGATCAGCGAGTGCGACTACGGCGACTGGTCCGGGCGCAAGCTCGCCGAGCTGGCCGACGAGCCGCTGATGAAGATCGTGCAGGCGCACGCCTCCGCCGCCGCGTTCCCCGGCGGCGAGTCGATGCGCGCCATGCAGCACCGGGCCGTCGAGGCCGTACGGGACTGGAACGCCCGGATCGAGGCCGAGCACGGCGAGGACGCCGTCTACGCGATGTGCTCGCACGGCGACATCATCAAGTCCGTCGTCGCCGACGCGCTCGGCCTGCACCTGGACCTTTTCCAGCGCATCCACGTCGACCCCTGCTCGGTCACGGTGATCCGCTACACCCGGCTGCGCCCCTTCCTGGTCCGCCTCGGCGACACCGGCGACCTCGCGGGCTTCGCCCCGCGGGAGGGCGGCGGCGGGGACGCCGGGACCGCCGAGGTCGGCGGCGGCGCGGGCGCACCGTGATCGCTCCGCGCAGTAGGGTGGACGGGCCGGAGGGCTGCCACCGGGACAACCTCGGGGCCCCGTAGCCCGATTGCCGCCGAGATCCATCGCAGAGACCCACCGCGGGATTGTGAATTCCGCCGTCGAGACCCAAGGGAGACAGGGACGTGGCCCGTCAGGTGTTCCTCTACGACCCACCGGAGCGCTTCGTGGCCGGCACGGTCGGGCTGCCTGGCCGCCGCACGTTCTTCCTGCAGGCCTCCGCCGGAGGCCGGGTCACCAGCGTGGCCCTGGAGAAGACGCAGGTGGCGGCGCTCGCCGAACGCATAGACGAACTCCTCGACGAGGTCGTGCGGCGCACCGGCGGAAACGCCCCGGTGCCCGCCGTCGCCCCGCCGGACGTCTCCGACAGCGCCCCGCTCGACACCCCCGTGGAGGAGGAGTTCCGGGTCGGCACCATGGCCCTGGCCTGGGACGGCGAGGAACAGCGGATGATCGTCGAGGCGCAGGCGCTCGTCGAGCTCGACGTGGAGTCCGAGGAGGACCTCGCCGAGGCCGAGGAGCGGCTGCTGCAGGACGAGGAGAACGGCCCGCCCATGCTGCGGGTCCGGCTCACCGGCGCCCAGGCCCGGGCCTTCGCCAAGCGGGCCCTCGACGTGGTCAACGCCGGCCGGCCGCCGTGCCCGCTGTGCAGCCTCCCGCTCGATCCGGAAGGACATGTATGCCCGCGCCAGAACGGATACCGCCGGGGGGTGTGACGGTGCTCGACCTTCTTGCCGAGGGCGAGCTGACCGTCAAGGGTCAGGTCCGCGAGGCGTCCAATGCCGTCCTGTACTGCTCCGTGACGCACGAGGGCGAGTCGGCCGTCTGCGTCTACAAGCCGGTCGCCGGCGAGCAGCCGCTGTGGGACTTCCCGGACGGCACGCTGGCCCAGCGGGAGGTCGCCGCGTACGAGGTCTCCGAGGCCACCGGCTGGGGCCTCGTACCGCCCACCGTGCTGCGCGACGGCCCGTACGGCGAGGGCATGGTCCAGCTCTGGATCGAGGCCGACGCCGACGCCGAGCTGCTCGGCCTCGTCGAGCGGGAGGAGCCCGGGGAGGGCTGGAAGGCCGTCGGCCTCGCCCAGGTCGCCGAGGACCGCAGCGCGCTCCTCGTGCACGCCGACGATCCCGCGCTGCGCCGCCTCGCCGTGCTGGACGCGGTGATCAACAACGGCGACCGCAAGGGCGGCCACCTGCTGCCCGCCCCCGACGGCCGGCTGTACGGGATCGACCACGGGGTCACCTTCCACGTCGACGACAAGCTCCGCACCCTGCTGTGGGGCTGGGCCGGAGAGCCGCTGCCCGCCGAGGCCGCCGAAGTGCTGGCCCGGCTCGACGGCGAGCTCGCGCCGGGCGCGCCGCTCGCCACCCGGCTGGCCCAGCTGCTCACCCCGGCCGAGATCGACGCGATTCGGGCCCGGGTGACCCTGCTGCGCTCCACCGGACGCCATCCCGAGCCGTCCGGCCAGTGGCCCGCGATCCCCTGGCCGCCGGTCTGACGAGGGACGTTCGGCGCGGGCCGGTGTCGCGCCTGCCAGGCACAACTCCCGGGATCGCGCAAGAACGCCTGATCGGACAAGATCCCGTATCCGGTTCGTATCCGGAACACCCGTCCGGTTAGGCTCAGGACATGCATGCCTGGCCCGCTTCTGAGGTCCCCGCCCTTCCTGGCAAGGGCCGCGACCTCCGGATCCACGACACCGCGACCGGCGGGCGAGTGACCCTCGCCCCCGGCCCCGTCGCCCGTATCTACGTCTGCGGCATCACGCCGTACGACGCGACCCACATGGGTCACGCGGCGACCTACAACGCGTTCGACCTCGTTCAGCGCGTGTGGCTCGACACCAAGCGGCAGGTCCAATACGTCCAGAACGTCACCGACGTCGACGATCCGCTCCTGGAGCGCGCGCTCCGCGACGGCGTCGACTGGGTGGGCCTCGCCGAGCGCGAGACCGCCCTGTTCCGCGAGGACATGACCGCCCTGCGGATGCTTCCGCCGCAGCACTACATCGGCGCCGTCGAGGCGATACCGGGGATCGTGCCGCTGGTCGAGCGACTGCGCGACGCCGGAGCCGCCTACGAGCTGGACGGCGACGTCTACTTCTCCGTCGAGGCCGACCCGCACTTCGGTTCGGTGTCGAACTACGACACCGAGCTCATGCGGCACCTGTCCGCCGAGCGCGGCGGCGACCCCGAGCGCCCCGGCAAGAAGAACCCGCTCGACCCGATGCTGTGGATGGCCGCCCGTGAGGGCGAGCCGAGCTGGGACGGCGGCACCCTCGGCCCCGGCCGCCCCGGCTGGCACATCGAGTGCGTCGCCATCGCCCTCGACCACCTCGGCATGGGCTTCGACGTGCAGGGCGGCGGCTCCGACCTGATCTTCCCGCACCACGAGATGGGCGCCTCGCACGCCCAGACGCTCACCGGCGAGTACCCCATGGCCAAGGCGTACGTGCACGCCGGCATGGTCGCCCTGCACGGCGAGAAGATGTCCAAGTCCAAGGGCAACCTGGTCTTCGTCTCCGCGCTGCGCCGCGCCGGCGTCGACCCGGCGGCGATCCGCCTGACCCTGCTCGCGCACCACTACCGCGCCGACTGGGAGTGGACGGACGACGTCCTGGACGACGCCGTGGCCCGCCTCGACCGCTGGCGCGCCGCCGTCTCCCGGCCCGACGGCCCCTCGGCCGACGCCCTCGTCGAGGAGATCCGCGAGGCGCTCGCGGACGACCTCGACGCCCCGGCCGCGCTCGCCGCGGTCGACCGCTGGGCCGCGCTCCAGGAGAGCGAGGGCGGCACGGACGAGTCCGCGCCCGGCGTCGTCTCCCGCACGGTCGACGCCCTCCTCGGCGTCGCCCTGTAGCGGCCCTCGGCGTCGCGCCCAGCATCGCCCGGATTCGTCCCCGCGTGCCGCTCCCGGATCCATAAGTCCAGGAGCGGCCCGCACAAGTCCATGGTCCGACCCGCCCGGGCGCGCTACACACGGGGCCATGAGATCACCGACGCGACTGAGAACAGCGGCAGTTGGCGCGCTCCTCGGGCTGCTCGCCGCCCTCACAGGCCCCGGCGGGGCGGCCACGGCCGATCCAGCCGACACCACGGTCGGCGAGGTCACCGGCTTCACCGCCGAGGGCCCGGTCTACCGGCTGGCCGCGGGCGCGGCCGAGGCCCGGGTCAGCTTCGTCACCGACGAGACCTTCCGCATCGAACTCGCCCCCGACGGCAAGCACACCGACCCCACCGGCCGGGACATCGTCCTGCCGCAGGGCGCCCCGCCCGCCACCCGCTGGGCCGACCTCGGCGACCGCTACGAGCTCAGCACCGCCCGGGTCACCCTGCGCGCCTACAAGTCGCCGCTGCGCTTCGCCGCGTACCGGGCCGACGGCACCGAACTCTGGTCCGAGACCAAGGGCCTGACCTGGAACCAGGACCGCACCGTCCAGACCCTGGCCCGAGGATCCGCCGAGCAGTTCTACGGCGCGGGCATGCAGAACGGCCGCGGCAACACCTCGCACCGCGGCAAGACCGTCGAGGTCGGCGTCGACTACAACTGGAACGACGGCGGCCATCCCAACTCCGTCCCCTTCTACCTCTCCTCCGCCGGGTACGGCGTCTACCGCAACACCTACGCCCCGAACACCTACGTCTTCGGCGAGCCCGTCACCGCCTCTGCCCGCGAACGCCGCTTCGACGCCTACTACTTCACCGGCGCCGGCGAGGACGCCGTCAAGGACGTCATCGGCCAGTACACGAACCTCACCGGCAAGCCCTTCATGCCGCCCGTGTACGGCCTTGAGATCGGCGACGCCGACTGCTACCTGCACAACGCCAACCGCGGCGAGCGGCACACCCTCGACGCGCTGAAGGTCGCCGACGGCTACGTGCAGAACGACATGCCCAACGGCTGGATGCTCGTCAACGACGGCTACGGCTGCGGCTACGAGAACCTCGCCGAGACCGGCGCCGGCCTGCGGCAGCGCGGCATGCAGCTCGGCCTGTGGACCGAGGACGGCCTCGACAAGCTCGCCGACCAGGTCAAGGCCGGCCAGCGGGTCGCCAAGCTCGACGTCGCCTGGGTCGGCGCGGGCTACAAGTTCGCCCTGGACGGCTGCAAGGCCGCCCACGCGGGCATCGAGGCGAACAGCGACGCCCGCGGCTTCACCTGGGCCCCCGAGAGCTGGTCGGGGGCGCAGCGCTGCGGCGTCCAGTGGTCCGGCGACCAGTCCGGCACCTGGGAGTACATCCGCTGGCAGATCCCCACCTACGCCGGCGCGTCCATGTCCGGGCTCGCCTACACCACCGGCGACGTCGACGGCATCTTCGGCGGCAGCGCCAAGACGTACGCCCGTGACCTGCAGTGGAAGACGTTCCTGCCGGTCACGATGACCATGGACGGCTGGGCCGCGAACGATAAGCAGCCCTTCCGGTACGGCGAGCCGTACACGAGCATCAACCGCAGCTACCTCAAGCTCCACGAGGCCCTGCTGCCGTACATCTACAGCCACGCCCACCAGGCGACGAAGACCGGCGTCGGCCTCGCCCGCCCGCTCGCCCTGGAGTACCCGGACGACCCGAAGGCGGCCGGCGACGCCGCCAAGTACGAGTTCCTCAGCGGCGAGGACTTCCTCGTCGCGCCCGTGTACCAGGACGCCGTCGAGCGCGACGGCATCTACCTTCCCAAGGGGACCTGGATCGACTACTGGAGCGGCCGCGTGTACGAGGGCCCGCTCACCCTCGACGACTACAGCGCCCCGCTCGACACCCTGCCCCTGTTCGTCCGCGCCGGGGCGAGCGTCCCGATGTGGCCCGGCGGCATCCGCTCGTACACCGACCGCACCCCCGGCTCCCCGGTCGCCTGGGACGTCTACCCGCAGGGGACCTCGTCGTTCACCCTGTACGAGGACGACGGCGTCACCCGCGCCCACCGGGCCGGCCAGTACGCCACCCAGCGCGCCGACGTCATCGCGCCGACCCGCGGCGCGGGGGACGTGACCGTGCGGATCGGCGCGAGCAAGGGCACGTACAGCGGCAAGGCCGGGGCCCGGCCGTACGCGTTCACCGTGCACACCGGCGACGCCCCGAGCCGGGTCGGTCTTGAGGGCACGACCCTGCCCAAGCACACGAGCCGCGCCGCGTTCGACGCGGCCGCCCAGGGCTGGTGGTACGACCCCGCCGACCGCGGGGGAGCAGTGCACGTGAAGACGGCCGCGCTGCGCACCGACCGGCCCTTCGCGCTGACCCTGAGCGACACCAGCGCGGTCGGCGGAGCCGTGCCCGGAGCCGCCGCCGTGGCGTCCGCCCCGGCCGGGCAGGAGCTGGGCGCGGGCGTGTCCGGCGCCGTCTCCGTCGACGTCGCCGCGGGCTCCCGGGACGCCACCGGCGTCGAGGTCGCCGTGGCGGCCCCCGAGGGCTGGCAGGTCACCCCGGCCGCCCGGATCGACCGCATCCCGGCGGGCACGACCCGGCGCGTCCAGGTGGCGGTGACGCCGCCCAAGGGGGCCAGCCCCGGGGAGGCGACGCTCACCGCGAGCGTCCGTCACCGCGCCGCCGGCCAGGACCGCGTGGCGGTCCAGCGGTTCGCCGTCGGGGTGATGCCGGAGCCGCCCACGGCGGACGCCTGGGCGAGCGATCTGGTCTGGCTGAAGTCCGCCAACGGCTGGGGGCCGCCCGAGCGCGACCGCTCCAACGGTGAGTCCGGCGCGAACGACGGCCGAACCCTCACCCTGGCCGGCACGACCTACGACAAGGGCATCGGCGCGCACGCCGACTCCGACATCGAGGTCTACCTCGGGGGCCGGTGCACCGCCTTCACGGCGGACGTCGGCATCGACGACGAGATCAACGGGTACGGCGAGGCAGCGTTCTCGGTCGAGGCGGACGGCAAGGTGCTGTGGACCTCGCCGAAGCTGACCGGGGCCTCGGCCACGGTCCCGGCGGCCGTCGACGTCACCGGCGCGCGTCACGTCCGGCTGAGGATCACCGACACCAACGGGTCCAAGAGCGGCGACCACGGCGACTGGGCGGCGGCGCGGTTCGCGTGCAGCTGAGAAGCGACCCGGAAGGGCGGCCCGGAGGGGAACGACCCGGAAGGACGGCCTGGAAGGGAGCGACACGGAAAGGGGTGAAATTCGGCCAATCGTCGCGTCGGAAGGGGCTGTTGTGATGAGGTGTGAGCGCCAATAGACCAGTTGTACGAAAGGGCGCTCAGTGCATCGTCCCCTCGCACGCAGAGGATTCCTGGGAGCCGCCGTCGCCCTCGGCGCGGCGGCTCTCACCGGACCGCTCGCCGCCGGCGCGGCGCACGCGGCCGCACCCGGCGGGCCGTGGCCCACCGGCTTCCCGCTGCCCGACGGCTTCCAGCCGGAGGGCATCGCCATCGGGCACAGCCCGTACGCGTACTTCGGCTCGCTGCGTGACGGGGCCGTGTACCGCGTCTCGTTGGCCACCGGAACGGGCCGGATCGTCCACCAGGGGCTCGGCCCCGACAAGGCCACCGTCGGGCTCAAGATCGACCGGGCGGAGCGGCGGCTCTTCCTCGCCGGCGGCTGGAGCCGGGAGATCCGCGTCGTCGACGCCCGATCCGGCGCGCTGCAGCGCCACTTCACCGGGCTCGGCGCGGACAACACCATGGTCAACGACGTCGTCCTGACCCCGGGCGCGGCGTGGTTCACCGACTCCTTCCAGCCACAGCTCTACCGGCTCGCCCTCGATCGCACCGGCGAGCCCGGCGACGCGATCACGACCGTCCCGCTCGGCGGCGACTGGGTCCAGGGCGCGGACTTCACCGCGAACGGCATCGAGCGGACCCCCGACGGGCGGGCCCTCCTCGTGGTCAACTGCGCAAAGGGCGGCGGCTCGTTGATGCGGGTCGACCCGCGCACCGGCACGGCCCGCACGGTCGACCTCGGCGGCCTCGAGATCCCGAACGGGGACGGACTGCTGCTGCTCGGCCGCGACCTGTACATAGTCCAGCAGCAGAAGAACCAGATCGACGTTGTCCGGCTCGACGCGACCGGCGCACGCGGCACGGCGATCGCCCGGATCACCGACCCGGAGCGGTTCCGCATCCCGACCACCGCGGCAGCCTGGGGCGACCGGATCTACCTGCCCAACGCCCGCTTCGACGTGGACCCGAAACCCGAGACCACGTACGACGCGGTGTCCGTGCCGCGGGTCTGAGCAGCCGCGCCGAAACGGCTACGGGAGGGGCGGTTCGCACCGCCCCTCCCGTACCGCTCGCTCCTCGACGCCTCAGTCCTCGGAGTCCTCGGCGTCGTCGTCCCGGCCCTCGGCCTCGTCCGTCGGCGGTTCGTCGTCCCGGCCCTCGGCCTCGTCCGTCAGGGGCTCGGCCTCCGGGCCCGGGACGGCCTCAGGCCCCGGCTGCTGCGGCTTCGGCGGACGGGTCCGCTCGGTGCCGGTGTCCCGCAGGTACGAGGCGTCGCCGCCCTCCGTCGCCACGCCGGGGCCCGCCCCGGGGTCGCGCCGGCGCAGATAGCGCTCGAACTCGCGGGCGATGGCCTCGCCCGACGCCTCCGGCAGCTCCGCGGTGTCCCGTGCCTCCTCCAGCGTCTGGACGTACTCCGCCACCTCGCTGTCCTCGGAGGCGAGTTGGTCCACGCCCAGCTGCCAGGCCCGCGCGTCCTCGGGCAGCTCGCCCAGCGGGATGCGCAGCCCGATCAGGTCCTCCAGGCGGTTCAGCAGGGCCAGCGTCGCCTTCGGGTTGGGCGGCTGGGACACGTAGTGCGGCACGGCCGCCCACAGGCTCACCGCGGGGACGCCGGCGTGCGTGCAGGCCTCCTGGAGGATGCCGACGATGCCCGTCGGGCCCTCGTAGCGGGTCTCCTCCAGGTCCATGGTGCGCGCCAGATCCGGGTCCGAGGTGACCCCGCTGACCGGGACGGGCCGGGTGTGCGGCGTGTCGCCGAGCAGCGCGCCCAGGATCACGACCATCTCCACGCCGAGCTCGTGGGCGAAGCCGAGCAGCTCGTTGCAGAACGAGCGCCAGCGCATGGACGGCTCGATGCCGCGGACCAGCACCAGGTCGCGCGGCTTCTCGCCGCCGACCCGGACCACGGAGAGCCGGGTGGTGGGCCAGGTGATCTTCCGGACCCCGCCGTCCAACCACACCGTGGGCCGGTTGACCTGGAAGTCGTAGTAGTCCTCGGCGTCGAGCGCCGCGAACACCTCGCCCTTCCATTCCCGGTCCAGATGGGCGACCGCGGTGGAGGCGGCGTCGCCGGCGTCGTTCCAGCCCTCGAACGCGGCCACCATGACCGGGTCGATCAGCTCGGGAACCCCCTCGAGCTCGATCACCCAGTGCCTCCTTTTCGAAGTTCCTGTCGTACGGACCAACCTTACGGCTTCCCGGGGGTCGGGCCGCAGCCCCCGAACACGGCCGGGGTTCGTCCCCGGTCTTGATCGGCTACCCACGATGACCGGTCGGCACACAGAAGACACGGGGTGGCTCGGTGGCGGGAACTCGCCCTCCCCGTCGCCCCGTTCCCCGGCTCGCAGCAGCCGCGCCGCTCCCGGCCATGCGTAAGGGGCGGCCTCCGTGGAGACCGCCCCTTACACCCGCCGCTACTTGCCGAGCATGTCCTCGACCTTGCCGCGGATCTCGTCCGTCGCCAGGCCGCGGATCGTCAGGGTCGTGCGGCGGCGCAGCACGTCGTCCGCCGTCTCGGCCCACTCGTGGTCGCGGGAGTAGGCGACCTGCGCCCAGATCTCCGGGGCGTCCGGGTGGATCCGCTCGCCGAGCTCCGGGTTCTCGTTCGCCATGCGGGCGATGTCGAAGGAGAGCGAGCCGTAGTGCGTCGCCAGGTGCTTGGCGGTGTCGGCGGCCATCCGCGGACCGGGCGCCGGGCCGTCCACGAGCAGCCGGTGGGCCACCGCGTTCGGGTTGGCGATGCCGGGCAGCGGGAGCCGCTTCGGCAGCGTGGAGACCGGCTCGTAGTCCTCGCCCAGCGGGTGGCCGGGCAGCGACTCCAGCTTCTTCATGATCGTCCGGCCGATGTGGCGGAAGGTCGTCCACTTGCCGCCGGCCACCGACAGCATGCCGCCGCGGCCCTCGGTGACGACCGTCTCGCGCTTGGCCTTCGAGGTGTCGCCGGGACCGCCCGGCAGCACCCGCAGGCCCGCGAAGGCGTAGGTGATCAGCGAGCGGTCGAGCTGCTGGTCGCGGATGGAGAAGGCGGCCTCGTCGAGTATCTGGGCGGTGTCCTTCTCGTTGACCGCGACCTCGGCCGGGTCGCCCTCGTACGCCTCGTCGGTGGTGCCGAGCAGGAGCATGTCCTCCCAGGGGAGGGCGAAGGTGATCCGGTACTTGTCGATCGGGGTCGCCAGCGCGGCCCGCCAGGGCGCGGTGCGCTTGAGGACCAGGTGTGCGCCCTTGGAGAGGCGGATGGACGGCGCCGCGTTCGGGTTCTCCATCTTGCGCAGGTGGTCCACCCACGGGCCGGTCGCGTTGAGCACCAGGCGGGCGCCGACGCCGAACTCCTCGCCGGAGATCCGGTCCTTCAGCTCCGCGCCGGTGACCCGGCCCCGGGTGAAGCGCAGCCCGGTGACCTCGGCGTGGTTGAGGACGGTCGCGCCGGCGTCGACGGCGGCCCGGACCGTCATCAGCGCCATCCGGGAGTCGTTCATCTGGTCGTCGCCGTACACGGCCACGGCCTTGAGGCCGTCGGTCCGCAGCTCCGGCACGTCCTGCGCCGCCTTGGCCGGCGAGAGCAGGTGGCCGACGCCGTCGCCGAACGCGGAGAGCGCGCTGTACGCGAACACCCCGGCGCCCAGCTTGGCCGCGCCGTGCGGGCCGCCCTTGTAGACGGGCAGGTAGAACGTCAGGGGGTTGGCGAGGTGCGGGGCCACCTGACGGGACACCGCACGCCGCTCGAAGTGGTTCTCCGCCACCAGCTTCACCGCGCCGGTCTGCAGGTAGCGCAGGCCGCCGTGGAGCAGCTTGGAGGAGGCGGAGGAGGTGGCACCGGCGAAGTCGCCGGCGTCCACCAGGGCCACCCGCAGACCGGACTGCGCGGCGTGCCAGGCGGTGGAGATGCCCAGGATGCCGCCGCCGATCACCAGAAGGTCGTACGTCGCCTTGGACAGCTGCTCTCTGGTCTCGGCGCGGGTCGGAAGCGATCCGCCAGCCGGGCGCGTCCCCAGGGAGGAGACGCTCTGCAGGGTGGTCATCTCGAATTACTCCTCGTCAGATCCGTCTTCGAGCCAGCCCATGGAACGTTCCACGGCCTTGAGCCAGCTCTTGTACTCGCGCTCACGCTTGTCGGCGTCCATGCGAGGGGTCCATTCCGCGGCCCGTCGCCAGTTGGCGCGCAGGGCGTCGGTGTCCGGCCAGAAGCCGACGGCCAGGCCGGCGGCGTAGGCGGCGCCGAGGCAGGTCGTCTCGGCGACCATCGGACGCACGACCGGCGCGTCCAGGAAGTCCGAGAGGGTCTGCATCAGCAGGTTGTTGGAGGTCATGCCGCCGTCGACCTTCAGCGCGGTCAGCTCGACGCCCGAGTCCTTCGTCATGGCGTCGGTGATCTCTCGGGTCTGCCAGGCGGTGGCCTCCAGGACGGCGCGCGCGATGTGCGCCTTGGTGACGTACCGAGTGAGGCCGGCGATCACGCCGCGGGCGTCGGAGCGCCAGTACGGGGCGAACAGGCCCGAGAAGGCCGGTACGAAGTACGCGCCGCCGTTGTCCTCGACCGAGGACGCGAGGGTCTCGATCTCGGCGGCGGAGTTGATCAGGCCCATCTGGTCGCGCATCCACTGCACCAGCGAACCGGTGACGGCGATCGAGCCTTCCAGGGCGTAGACCGGCTTCTTGTCGCCGATCTGGTAGCCGACCGTGGTCAGCAGGCCGCTGTAGGAGTTGATGATCTTGTCACCGGTGTTCATCAGCATGAAGGTGCCGGTGCCGTAGGTGGACTTGGCCTCGCCCTCGGCGAAGCAGGTCTGGCCGAACAGGGCGGCCTGCTGGTCGCCGAGCGCGGAGGCGACCGGGACGCCGTCCAGGACGCCGCCCTTGACGGTGCCGTACACCTCGGCGGAGGAGCGGATCTCCGGCAGCACGGCGGCCGGGACCTCCATGGACTGCAGGATCTTCTCGTCCCACTCCATGGTGTGCAGGTTCATCAGCATGGTGCGCGAGGCGTTGGTGACGTCGGTGACGTGGTGACCGCCGTCGACACCGCCCGTGAGGTTCCAGATGACCCAGGAGTCCATGGTGCCGAACAGGATGTCGCCGCGCTCGGCGCGCTCGCGCAGGCCCTCGACGTTGTCGAGCAGCCAGCGGACCTTGGGCCCGGAGAAGTACGAGGCGAGCGGCAGGCCGGTCTCGCGGCGGAAGCGGTCCTGCCCGACGTTGCGGCCGAGCTCCTTGCAGAGCGTGTCGGTGCGGGTGTCCTGCCAGACCAGCGCGTTGTGCACCGGCTCGCCGGTGTTCTTGTCCCACAGCAGAGTGGTCTCGCGCTGGTTGGTGATGCCGATCGCCTTGACGTCGGCGGAGGTGATGCCCGCCTTGTCGATGGCGCCCGCCACCACTTCCTGGACGTTGGCCCAGATCTCGGCGGCGTTGTGCTCCACCCAGCCCGGCTTCGGGAAGATCTGCTCGTGCTCCTTCTGGTCGACGGAGACGATGCGCCCGTCGCGGTCGAAGACGATGCAGCGGGAGGAGGTGGTGCCCTGGTCGATGGCCGCGATGAACGGGCCCGCGCCGTGGGAGGAGGTGCCGGTGGTGTGTGCGTCGGTCACGGTGTGCTCCAAGGGTGGTCTGGAAGAAGGACGGCTCAGGCGAACGCGATGTTGTAGATACCCGCGGCGATGGCGCCGCCCACCAGGGGGCCGACCACCGGGATCCAGGCGTAGCTCCAGTCGGAGCCGCCCTTGTTCGGCAGCGGGAGCAGCGCGTGCACGATGCGCGGACCGAGGTCACGGGCCGGGTTGATCGCGTAGCCGGTCGGGCCGCCGAGCGAGAGGCCGATGGAGACCACGACGAAGGCGGTGATCAGGGCGCCGATGACGCCGAGGCCCTTGCCGCTGTCGTTGAGGCCCTGCGTGAGCACGGCGAGGACCAGCACGACCGTGCCGATGATCTCGGTCGCCAGGTTCTGCCAGACGACCCGGACCTCAGGACCGGTGGAGAAGACGCCGAGGACCGGGCCGGCGTGGCCGGCGCCCTCGTGGTGCGCGCCCTCGATGGCCTTCTTCTCGACGTCGCCCACGACCTCGGGGTCCGTGAGGTGGGCCTGGAACTGGCCGTAGTACGCGATCCAGACCAGGAAGGCGCCGAGCATGGCGCCGAGCAGCTGGCCGGCGAAGTAGACCGGAACGTTGCTCCAGTCGCCGTCCTTGATCGCGATGCCGACGGTGACCGCCGGGTTGAGGTGGGCGCCCGAGAGGGTGCCCGTCATGTAGACCGCGGTCATGACCGCGAAACCCCACCCGAAGGTGATGGCGAGCCAGCCGGCGTTCTGCGCCTTCGAGCGCTTGAGCACGACGGCGGCGACCACGCCGCCACCGAGCAGGATGAGTACGGCGGTACCAATGATCTCGCCGATGAAGATGTCGGAGCTGGACACCCGCGACTCCTTTGTCCTTCGTCCAGGGGAAGGCGAACCCCGGGTCCCTCCGGTGGTCCGCGCCCTCAGGTGAGGGCGTTGTCGGCCCTCGGCACCGTCACACTCTAGCGGCCAATTCCGGTAGGTGTTCGACAATGCCGACCGATGAACGGAAGTTTTGCCCTCGGGTTAACAGCGCGTCAAGGGTTCCGGTAGCGAAAAACCCGCCGATAACGCGATCGTTATCGACGGGTTCCGGAGGTTCCGCTCAGCGGCTCAGAAGCGCCCGGCGCCCAGGTCGCGGGAGACCGCGCGGGCGCAGTCGCGTACCGCCGCGACCAGCTCGGAGCGCAGCTCCCCGCCGTGGCAGACCCGCTCCACCGCGCCCGTGATGGCCACCGCGCCGACCGGCATCCGCCGCCGGTCGTGGATCGGCGCGGCCACCGAGGCCACGCCCTCCCAGGTCTCCTCCACGTCCGCGGCCCAGCCGCGCGCGCGGGTCATGTCGAGCAGCGTCTCGAAGTCCTGGAGGCCGGTCACCGTCCGGTCCGTGAAGCCCTTCAGCTCCACCTCCAGGACCTCGCTGTGCGCCACCGGGTCGTACGCCGACAGGACCTTGCCCAGGGCCGTGGAGTGCAGCGGCTGCATGGCCCCCACCTCCAGGACCTGGCGGCTGTCGTCCGGCCGGAACACGTGGTGCACGATCAGCACGCCCTGCTGGTGCAGGACCCCCAGATGGACGCTCTCGCCGCTGGACCGGGCCAGGTCGTCCGTCCATACGAGGGCGCGCGCCCGCAGCTCGTGCACGTCCAGATAGCTGTTGCCCAGGCGCAGCAGCTCCGCTCCCAGCTGGTACCGGCCGGAGGCCGCGTCCTGCTCGACGAAGCCCTCGGCCTGCAGGGTGCGCAGGATGCCGTGCGCGGTGCCCTTGGCCAGGCCCAGGGAGGAGGCGATGTCGGACAGGCCCAGCCGGCGCTCGCCGCCCGCGAGCAGTCGCAGCATCGCCGCCGCCCGTTCAAGCGACTGGATGTTCTTCGCCATCGCCCGGCCCTTTCTCCCTGCCCTGGTCGCGTGGATCGCTGTCGATCACGCTGTTCGACAATGCTGAACACTATCGGTCGATGCCGACCCTGCGTCACTCATGCCAGTGTCCGACAGGAAGGGGTGCGACCGGGAGTCTCCTGACAAAGGATGCCGTCCGGCCTGTGGGACACCGTGTCCACCCCGGCATCTCCGCGGTTACGCTGGCCCCGTGCGCCCTCCACCGAGGGTGCAAAGCCGACAGCCGTCGCATTCCAGGGAGCACATCCATGGCCTCGTTGCCGACCCCTTCCGCTGACAGCCGGAACCGCGCCGCCGCCCTCCGTGAGGCGCTCGCCACCCGTGTGGTGGTGGCCGACGGAGCCATGGGCACCATGCTCCAGGCACAGGACCCGACGCTCGAGGACTTCGAGAACCTCGAGGGCTGCAACGAGATCCTCAACGTGACGCGGCCGGACATCGTCCGCTCTGTGCACCAGGAGTACTTCGCCGCCGGCGTCGACTGCGTCGAGACCAACACCTTCGGCGCCAACTTCGCCGCCCTCGGCGAGTACGACATCGCCGAGCGCGTCCACGAGCTCTCCGAGGCCGGCGCCCGGATCGCCCGCGAGGTCGCCGACGAGGTCACCGCCGCCACCGGACAGCAGCGCTGGGTGCTCGGCTCCATCGGCCCCGGCACCAAGCTGCCGACCCTCGGCCACGCCCCGTACACCGCCCTGCGCGACGCCTACCAGCAGAACGCCGAGGGCCTGCTGGCCGGCGGCTCCGACGCTCTGCTCGTCGAGACCACCCAGGACCTGCTCCAGACCAAGGCCTCCGTCATCGGCGCCCGTCGCGCCCTCGACGCCCTCGGCGCCGACGTCCCCCTCATCGTCTCCGTCACCGTCGAGACCACCGGCACCATGCTCCTCGGCTCCGAGATCGGCGCGGCGCTGACCGCCCTGGAGCCGCTCGGCATCGACATGATCGGCCTGAACTGCGCCACCGGCCCCGCCGAGATGAGCGAGCACCTGCGCTACCTGGCGCGGCACTCCCGCATCCCGCTGTCCTGCATGCCCAACGCCGGCCTGCCGGTCCTGGGCAAGAACGGCGCGCACTACCCGCTCACCCCCTCCGAGCTGGCCGACGCCCAGGAGACCTTCGTCCGCGAGTACGGACTCTCTCTGATCGGCGGCTGCTGCGGCACCACCCCGGAGCACCTGCGCCAGGTCGTCGAGCGGGTCCGCGACCTCACCCCGGGCGTCCGCGAGCCGCAGCCCGAGCCCGGCGCCGCGTCGCTCTACCAGACGGTCCCGTTCCGCCAGGACACCTCGTACCTGGCGATCGGCGAGCGCACCAACGCCAACGGCTCCAAGAAGTTCCGCGAGGCCATGCTGGACGGCCGCTGGGACGACTGCGTGGAGATGGCCCGCGACCAGATCCGCGAGGGCGCGCACATGCTCGACCTCTGCGTCGACTATGTGGGCCGCGACGGCGTCGCCGACATGGAGGAGCTGGCCGGCCGCTTCGCCACGGCCTCCACCCTGCCGATCGTGCTCGACTCCACCGAGGTCGAGGTCCTGCGGGCCGGCCTGGAGAAGCTGGGCGGCCGCGCCGTCATCAACTCCGTCAACTACGAGGACGGCGACGGCCCCGAGTCGCGCTTCGCCAAGGTCACCCGGCTGGCCCAGGAGCACGGCGCGGCCCTGATCGCGCTCACCATCGACGAGGAGGGCCAGGCCCGCACCGTCGAGAACAAGGTCGCCATCGCCGAGCGGCTCATCGAGGACCTCACCGGCAACTGGGGCATCCACGAGTCCGACATCCTCATCGACGCCCTGACCTTCACCATCTGCACCGGCCAGGAGGAGTCCCGCAAGGACGGCATCGCCACCATCGAGGCGATCCGTGAACTCAAACGCCGCCACCCCGAGGTGCAGACCACGCTGGGACTGTCGAACATCTCCTTCGGCCTCAACCCCGCCGCCCGGCTCGTTCTGAACTCGGTGTTCCTGGATGAGTGCGTCAAGGCGGGTCTGGACTCGGCGATCGTGCACGCGTCGAAGATTCTGCCGATCGCCCGGTTCAGCGAGGAAGAGGTGCAGACCGCCCTCGACCTCGTCTACGACCGGCGTGCCGAGGGCTATGACCCGCTGCAGAGGCTGATGGCGCTGTTCGAGGGCGCCACCGCGAAGTCGCTGAAGGCGGGCAAGGCCGAGGAACTGGCCGCCCTGCCGCTGGAGGAGCGTCTCAAGCGCCGCATCATCGACGGCGA
>NZ_DATCVQ010000580.1:0-7680 GCF_036566765.1 Streptomyces sp. | reverse complement strand
GGGCGGGCGGCGACCCGCGGGGCGAGCCCGGGGTCGGCGGCGAGCCGCTCGGCGACCGCGTACGGGTCGGCGTCCAGGTCGAACAGGCGGCGCAGCCGCTGCACGGCGGTGGTGAGGTCGCGCAGCTCGGCGAGGTGGATCCGGGCGTCGAGCCAGGCCCCGGAGGACGCCTCGCCGACGGCGACGATGCCCCAGCCGTACGGGAGGCGCAGGGTGCGCCGGTAGGTGCGGGCGCCCGGTGGGCCGACGACCTCCTCGACGCCGGGCACGGCCTCCGCGGCGAGCAGGTCGAAGACCTCGCGGGCCGCGTACGGGCCGCGGTGCGCGAGCCGCAGCGGGACGCCGGCGGCGTGCGCGGTGCGGACGGCCCCGGTGCCGGTGCCGGACTCGGCGCGCAGGGCGCTGGGGGTGCGCGCGTAGATGCGGCGGATCGTGTCGTTGAACTGGCGGACGCTGGCGAAGCCGGACGCGAAGGCGATGTCGGTGACCGGCAGGTCGGTGGTCTGGAGCAGCAGCCGGGCGGTGTGGGCGCGCTGGGCGCGGGCCAGGGCGACCGGCCCGGCGCCCAGCTCGGCGGTGAGCTGCCGCTGCACCTGGCGGGCGCTGTAGCCGAGCCGCCCGGCAAGGCCGGGCACGCCCTCGCGGTCCACGACCCCGTCCCCGATGAGCCGTATCGCGCGGCCGACGACGTCGGCCCGCACGTTCCACTCGGCGGAGCCGGGCACGGCGTCCGGCCGGCACCGCCGGCAGGCCCGGAAGCCGTGGCCCTGCGCGGCGGCGGCGGTCGGGAAGAACCGCACGTTCTTGCGCTTGGGGGTGACGGCGGGACAGCTGGGCCGGCAGTAGATGCCGGTGGTCTCGACCGCGAAGAAGAACGCCCCGTCGAACCGTGCGTCCCTGCTGCTGACCGCCTCGTACCTGGTCTCTTCGTCCCTCACACCCCCAGTGTGCGGGACCCCGGCGGGCCCGACTCGCGGTTTTCGGACACGGCGTTCGACGGCCCGACGAACGCCGTGTCCGACGCCTACCGAGCCCGGCCGCGCTTGGCCACCATGGCCGCGCGGCCCTCGGCGCCCTTGCGCTTCCAGTCCTTCAGGAGCTCGGCGCGGACCCGGGCGTCGGTCTTGGCGACGATGCGCTGGTTCTCGCGGAGCAGCTTGCGGTAGCTCTCAAGGCGGCGCACCTGCAGGGAGCCGTCGTCGACAGCCGCGGTCACTGCGCAGCCCGGCTCCGCCTCGTGGGCGCAGTCGTGGAAGCGGCAGGCGCGGGCCAGCTCCTCGATCTCGGAGAAGACCTGGCCGACGCCCTCCTCCGCGTCCCACAGGCCCACGCCGCGAAGCCCCGGCGTGTCGATCAGGGCGCCGCCGCCGGGGAGCAGCAGCAGGTTGCGGGTCGTGGTGGTGTGCCGGCCCTTGTTGTCGACGTCCCGCGCGGCCTGCACCACCATGGCGTCCTCGCCGGTCAAGGTGTTGGCGAGGGTCGACTTCCCGGCGCCCGAGACACCGAGCAGCACGCTCGTCCCGCCGCTCACGACCGCCCGGAGGACTTCCACGCCCTCCCCGGTCTCCGAGCTCAGCGGGAGCACCTGGACCCCGGGCGCGACGGACTCCACGTCCTCGACGAGATACGACAGCCCGACCGGGTCCGGGACCAGGTCTGCCTTGCTGAGCACGACGATCGGCTCGGCGCCGGACTCCCAGGCGAGGGCGAGGAAGCGTTCGATCCGGCCGAGGTCCAGCTCGCCCGCGAGCGAGACGGTGATGATCGCGTGATCGACGTTCGCGGCGAGAACCTGCCCCTCGGACCGCTTGGACGAGGTGGACCGCGCGAACGCGGTCCGGCGCGGCAGATACGCGCGGACGTAGCGGGGGTTGCCGTCGGTCTCGACGGCGGCCCAGTCACCGGTGCAGATCACCCGCAGCGGGTCGTGCGGGGTGACGAACTCGGTGTCGGCGCGGACGATTCCGTCCGCGGTGACGACGTCGCACTGGCCCCGGTCGACGCGTACGACCCGCCCGGGGACGAGCCCCTGCGCGGCGTACGGGGCGAACTCGGCCTGCCACGACTCGTCCCAGCCGTACGGGGCGAGAGAGGAGGAGGAAGAAGAGAGGGACGATGAAGCGGAGAAAGACAAGGGGAACCCTTCAAGGGGTGGCCCCGGCGGCGCGCCCGGACCGGGCGCGCGGAGTCAGCGAGAGAGAGGTCAGCCGGAGACCACGGAGGTGGAGTGGACGATCTGCTGGATGCGGGCAACGCCCGTCGTGACGACAGCCATCGGTCACACCTCCTGGTTCGCTTCATCGGCCGCGGCGGCCGACGGCCGCCCGGGAACTACGCGTACGTTACTCGCGGCCGCGGCCGGACCGCCAACCTTTTTTCGGCGGGAAGTTCGGCGGGAAGTTCAGGCGACTCTCGCGGGTTCTCGCGGTTCTCGCGATTCCCCTGGTGCGTACCGACCCGAGCAGTAGCATCGGTGCGCGAGCTCGGTGCGAGGGGGGCACATGCTTGAACTTGCGGACATGATCAGGGAGTTGCGCAGCGAACTCATCGCCGCGACGACAGAGGGCTCCGATCGGGCGGTCCGCTTCGAGCTCGGCCCCGTGGAGATCGAGGCGACCGTGGCCGTGTCCCGCGAGGCGGGCGGCGGCGGCAAGGTGAAGTTCTGGGTCGTCGAGGCCGGCGCGGACGGAAAGTACGGGCAGGCGGCGACGCAGCGGATCACCCTCACCCTGCACCCGAAGGCCGTCACCGCCGACGGGGCGACCCGCGCCGTGCTGATCTCCGGCGACGAGGCCGCCGACGAGCGGTGACGGCGGCATGACCCCCGTGCCGACCGGCCTGCGCGTCGCGTACGCGGCCGAGGTCATCGTGGATCTGGCGGGCGGCGGCCGCCGGCGCGGGTCCGGCTATCTCATCGCCCCCCGGAAGGTTCTGACCGCAGGCCATGTGGTGCGGGACGCGGCCGAGGTGCGGGTGCGCTTCGACGCGGACCGGCCGGGCGAGACGGCCGCCGCGGCCTCGGTGATCTGGTCGCACCCCGGGATCGACGTCGCGGTGCTCGCCGTGCCCGACGCTCCCCCGGCCGAGCCCGCCGAGTTCGGCGGGGTGGGCGAGCGGGACGCCGTCATCCACACCGGCGCCGTGGGCTTCCCCTCCTTCAAGATGCGCACCGCGCCCGACGGCTCCCGGTATCGCGACGTGGAGCACGCCCACGCCACCTGCGCGGTGTTGTCCAATCGCCGCGAGGGCACCCTCGACCTGCGGGTGCTCCCGCCCGACCCGGTGGAGGAGGGCTCCCCCTGGGCCGGGATGTCCGGGGCCGCCGTGTTCAGCGGTGGACGCATCGTCGGAACGGTCGCCAGGCACCATCTGTCCGACGGCCCGGGGCGGCTCGCGGCGAGCCGGGTGGACCGTTGGTCGGAGCAGCTGACCGAGAGCGAGCTCGCCGCGCTGGAGATCGTGCTCGGGGTCGGGCTGCGGCCCGCCGATCTCGCGGACGTCGTGCCTCCGCATCACCGTGAGGCGACGCTCGCCGCGTTCACTGCCTACCTCCAGGGCCTCGCACCCGACGAACTCCTCGACCGGCAGGGCGAGTTGGAGCAGCTGATCGTCTTCTGCGCGGGTTCCGACCCCTACCAGTGGATCCAGGGCGCGCCCTGGGCGGGCAAGACCGCGCTGACCTCGTGGCTCGCGCTGCATCCGCCGCACGGCATCGTCCCGGTGTGGTTCTTTGTCACCAACCGGGACGCGGGCAACGCGGACAGTCCCGCGTACGTCGAATCCCTCATCGAACAGTGCGCCGCGCTGGCCGACCGGGACCCGGTCGGCGGTGCCGCTCCGGCGGCCCGGGCGGGCGAGCTCCGGCGGCTTCTGACCGAAGCGGCGGACCGCGTGGCGGCGCGAGGCGGCACGCTCCTGCTGATCGTGGACGGGCTCGACGAGGACCGGTCGACCGGCGCGAGCATCGCCTCCCTGCTGCCGAGCAGTCCGCCGGATCATGTACGCGTCCTGGTGACCAGCCGGCCCCACCCCGGCCTGCCGATGGACGTCGACCCCGAACACCCGTTGCAGAGCTGCCCGGTGCTGCGGCTCGAACCGTCGCCGGCCGCCCGCAACATCCAGCACCAGGCCGCGCTGGAGATGGACGAGGCGCTGCGCGGCGACGAGTTGACTCGCGAAGTCATCGGGCTCGTCGCGGCCGCCCGCGGCAGCCTGACGGTCCAGGACTTCCAGGAACTCACCGAGCGCCCGGAGTTCGAACTGAGGCAGCGCATCGGCGGCCCCCTCGGACGCATCCTGCGCCGGAGCGAGCGAGGGTACGCGTTCGCCCATGACACCCTGCTCGTGGCCGCCCAGGACGCCCTGGGGAACGAGGTCCGCGAGTACGACGCGCGGATCAACACCTGGGCCGACGGCTACAAGGCGCAGGGATGGCCGGCGGGCACCCCCGACTACCTGCTGACCGGCTACGCGCACCAGGTCGCCGCCCTGGGCGATCGCGACGGCGCCGTGCAACTGGCCGTCGACAGCCGCCGTATGGAACGCATCCGCGAGAGCGTCGGCATCGGCCCGATCCTCGCCGAGAGCGCCTCGCTCGCGTCGGCCACCGACGACGAGGAGCACCTGACCGCGCTCGCCCGGGCGCGGGTGCGGGTCATGGAACTCGCGGTCCACGGCGTCGACGAGACCTCGCCCGAGCGCATCCTGAACGATCCCCGCGTCGAGCTCGTCGCGGGCGACCGCACGGCCGGCATCTACCGCAGGGTCGACGACCGGGACGCCGCCGGCGGGCCCGTCACCGAGAACTACGCCTGGTCGAACCTGGCCCTGGGCAACGCGGCGCGGGCCCTGTGGCTGCTGTCGCTGCCGTTCATCGCGATCAACCTCGCCCACTGGGCGAAGCCCGACGGCGGGCGTTCGACGCTCCGGCGCGCGTACGACGTCCTGGTGCGCCTGCTGGGCCTCGGCCTCACCGTGCTGCTCGCGGGCGTCGTCTGCGAAGTGGCCCTCGACCTGGTGGCGTGGCAGTGCGCCGCGCAGGCGTCCTGCGCGCGCGGGAAGCCGTGGCCGACCTTCCGCGCCCTCGACGGCGGCGCGTGGTTCGACCCCGGTCCCCGGCTGGCCGTCTGGGCCGTGGTCCCGGCCGGCGCGGTGGCCCTGCTGTCGTCGCTGTCCCGCCGGTCGGGGACGCCCCGTGAGTCGGCCTCCCCGCCGCCGCAACGCGAACGGACGGAGGAAGAAGTCGACGCTCCGTGGCGCTCGACGATGGAGTCGCCGGGCTTCTGGCACGGGAGCGGGTTCACGGCCTCGCTGCGTTCCGCGCACACCGCGGCCTCCGTGCTGACGGTGACCACGCCTCTGGTGGCGGCGGCGCTACGGTACGACCGCTCCGCGTACGGCGACGGCGTGCTCCTGGCCTGCGGCTGGGCGCTGGCCGCGACGCTGACGGTCGGCTGGCTCACGGTGATCGGCGTCGTGGCGCGCCGGGGCCGCAGCGAGCGGAAGCTGGAGCCGCGGTCGGACCCCCGACGCGTGGCCCGGGCGCTGCCCGTCGCGGCGTGGGTCCAGTTCGCGCTCGCCGTGCTGTACGTCAGCCGGGCGCGGCCGGAGTGGCGGGCCTCCGGGCGGCTGCCCGGCGTCGACGCCCTCGACCACGTGGTCGTGGCGCTCTGGCTGCTGACCGCCGCGCTCGCCCTCGTCGCCGGTCGCCTCTTCCATGCGCGTCCCCAGGCGGTGGCGCTGAACGGACGGGCCGGCCCGGCGTTCGCCGCGGTCGCCTGCGCGCTCGCGGTCGGGTTCGCGGGCGGCGCGACCGTGTGGACCGCCGACTGGCTGGCCCCCGGCGACGCCGCGGGCACGGGCAAGATCGCGGGGCCGCCGGTGACGCTCGCCTGGCACGCGGCCCTGCTCCCTCTGATCGCCGTGCTGTGTGTGGCGCTGGCCGTGCTGGCCGCGCGCCGGCAGTCGGTCCTCCGGAAGTCGCTGGCCGCCCAGGTCGTCGTGGAGCATGTGGGCGAGCTGTACCAGGTCGCGGAGCCGAGCGACCTGCCGCGCACCAGGGCCATCGCCGCCGCGACGGCCCGCGCGCGGCTCACCGATTCCACTCCGGCGCTCCTGGGCGCGACGGCGGCGGCCGTCGCGCTCCTCGGCGCCGCGGCCACGGTCGGCGCCCTGACGACCCAGGCACTCCCCGGCGGGGCGACCGGGCCGCTGTCGGAGGCGGCGGGGACCGTCCAGACGATGGGCACCTGGCTCGTGGCGCTCCTCCTGGCGCTGCTGCTGACCATGAGCTGGCGGGCGTACCGGGACCCCGCGGCGCGGCGCACGATCGGCCTGTTCTGGGACATCTGCACCTTCTGGCCGCGGGCGTCCCACCCGCTGGCCCCTCCCTCGTACGCGGAGCGGGCGATCTCCGACCTCTCCTGGCGGATGAGCACCTCGCTCCGGAAAAACGGAGGCGGGATGGTCCTTCGCGGCCACGGTCAGGGAAGCGTGCTGATCGCCGCGGCCCTGTGGCAGCTCTCGCCGAGGGACCGGCACCGGATCTGCCTCCTCACCTGCGGCTCGCCGCTGAGCCGGATCCACCGACGCTGGTTCCCGGCGTATTTCGGGGTGATCCACCTCCGGGCGCTCTACACCGACCTGGACGTCTGGCGGAACGGATGGCGGCCGACCGACCCGATCGGCGGCCCGATCGCCATCCCGCCCCAGTGGGGAGAGAAAGTGCCGGACTTCGGCCCGCTCAGGGACCCCGCGCGCTTCGGGCGCAGCGCCGAGGATCCGTTGCCCGCGCCGATCCTGGGGCACCTCGACTACCAGTTGGACCCGCGCGTCCAGGAGGAGCTGTCGCTGCTCCACGCACACGTCGAGCGCAGGAGTCCGCCGCCCCCCGCTCTCGGCTGAGCGGCGCGTCCGGAGCTCCCTACCCGCCCTGCCGGAGGTCACGCTTCCGAGCTCCGGTATGTTTCGCGCGGCAAGCGCGCACGGGCGCGCACATGGCGAGCGAGGGGTGGGGCCGCATGAAGCGGCGTCGGGTGTGGGGCACGGCGATAGCCGTGGTGGCAGGGCTGTCCGGCGTACTGGTCTTCCAGGGGGTGACCGGGAACGCGGACGGCGAGTACGACGGCAAGGCGGCGCAGGGCCCGGTCGAGACGAAGACCAGCAGTGTCGCGCTGAAGACCGCCGACGGCGGGCGCAGCGCGTCGCTGGCGCAGCAGGACACCGATCCGTTCAGCATGCTCGGCGTCACCTGGGCCGATCCCAAGGCACGGGTGACGGGCAAGGTCGAGGCGCGCGCCCGCGGCGCGGAGTCCGGCGACTGGTCCCGCTGGATCGAGCTGGACGACCTCGGCTCCGCCGACCCGACGGCCGAGCGCGGCGGCACCGAGCCGGCCTGGTTCGGTGCGTCCGACGGCGTCGAGGTGCGCGTGGTCGCGGGCGGCAAGGCGACCGCCGTGCTGCCGTCCGACCTGCGGCTCACCCTGGTCGACCCCGGCAAGGACCGCCGCACGCCGCAGGCCGCGGCGATGGCCCCGGCCGGGTTCGCGGTCGAGGAGAGCGCGACGCCGACCGAGCCGGTCCCGGACCCCACGCAGACCCCGGCGCCCGAGCCGACGCCCACCGAGACCCCGACCACGGACGCCCCGACGACGCCGGCGACCACCGAGCCCGCGCCGCCGA
>NZ_DATCVQ010000579.1:0-16851 GCF_036566765.1 Streptomyces sp. | reverse complement strand
AACGGCAAGAATCCGGTCAGCATCGTCGTGCCCTGCCACCGGGTGATCGGCGCGAGCGGCTCGCTGACCGGGTACGGCGGCGGTCTCGACCGCAAGAAGCGACTGCTCGCCTTCGAGTCGGGCGCATCAACGTGTGCGGAGCCGGACGCCCTGTTCTAGCGCAGGCTCTCCAACAGCGCGGGCAGCGCGGTGCCGATCGGCTCCCGGACGATCTCGGCGGCGAGGGCGTCGTACGGGGTGGGCTCGGCGTTCACGATGATCAGCCGGGCCCCGTGCTCGGCCGCGATCCCCGCGAGCGAGGCGGCCGGCTGCACCTGGAGGCTGGTGCCGACCGCGATGAAGACCTCGGTGGCCTTGGCGACCGACATCGCCTCGCCGAGCACGACCGGGTCGAGGCGCTGCCCGAACATCACCGTCGCGGACTTCAGGATCCCGCCGCACGCGAGGCACTTCGGGTCGTCCTCACCGGCCTTCACCCGCTCCAGGGCGTCGGCCATCGAGGAGCGGGCGTGGCAGCCGGTGCACACCACCGAGCGCGCGGAGCCGTGGAGTTCGTACACCTTGCGGTCCGGCATCCCGGCCGCCTGGTGCAGCCCGTCGACGTTCTGCGTGATCACCCGGATCGGGCGCCCGCTCCGCTCGAACGCGGCCACGGCCCGGTGCGCGGCGTTCGGCTCGGCCCGCAGCACGGGCCCGTCGAGCCGCATCCGCCACGCGCGCCGCCGGATCTCCGGGTCGGCCATGTAGTGCTCGTACGTGGCGAGCTTCTCCGCCTCCGGATCGCGCGTCCACACGCCGTTCGGCCCCCGGTAGTCCGGGATCCCGGAGTCCGTGGAGATACCGGCACCGCTCAGAATCGCGACCATGGTCATACAGCGAGCGTAAGTCGCCCCGTACGGCTCCCGCGAGCCGATTACCCGGCGCCAAGGCTCCGGCGAGGAGACCCATCGCACGGGTCAGGCCTTCACCGCTTCGGAGCCGCCGCAGGGCTGAACGCTGAGCGGGCCTCGGCGACGCTGCGGGCGAGCTGGGGGCCCAGGTCCTCCAGGGTGCGCGGCTCGACTCCCTCGTGCAGGGAGCCGGTGGTGTACGGCAGGACCTCCCGCAGGAGCCGGAGGAGGTCCGGCTCGGCCTCGCGGCTCTGGCCGTCCCCCGGATTGCCGGGGACGACCACCCGTATCCACGGGCAGGCCCCCGAGTCCAGGTCGGACAGCCTGCGACGCCAGGTGGGGTCGCCGAGGATCCAGGGGTCGACGAGCAGCACGACGGGGTCCGGCGGGGGTTCGTCCGCGGACAGCCAGGGCTCCGACTCCTCCCAGGAGCCCACCGACACCTCGTGGTTGAGCGAGCGCACCAGCGAGGCAGCGACCGCGCCGAGCGGGCGGCGCGACTCGGGATGGTACGGGTTCCAGCTCAGCGCGTCCTCGCCGTACGGCTCGGGGGTGCGGCCCGGCGGGAGTTCGCGCAGGGCCGGGGCGGCGACGACGACCCGGACGCGGCCGGACCAGGCGGCTGCGCCGGGACCGAACGCGCTGGGCGAGGAGCGGTAGTCGACGGGCGAGCCAGGCGGGATCACGTTCTCGTCGGCCACGGTGACGACGCGCTTGGCGATCTGGTAGACCGCCCGCTCGTAGTGCTCCACCCGGCCGGTCGTGAGCAGCCCGTAGAGCCCGTCCCGGGCGTACTCCTCGCCGTAGCTTCGTCCCAGGTACTCCACCCGGCCCGCCTGCGGAGGGAGTTGGTCGGTGGGGACGGGGACCCAGAGCGCCGGGACGACGCCATGGACGTTGCGGTCCTGCTTCGCCTGCTCGTAGATGGTCCGCTGGGCGAAGGCGTACCACTCGCGGCCGCAGGTCTCGCTGGCGAAATAGCGCGGCGAGTAGAGCGGGACGAACACCCTGGCGGCGCCGAGCACTTCGCCGAGCCGTTCCGACCAGCCCTCGCCGGTGCGGATCTCGCGGTCCATGAAGCCGACCGGGACGTCCGCCGGGTGGTCGGTGAGCGCCAGCACGTGGTCGCACAGGTCGCGGAAGAACCGCTCCACCCAGTAGTCGGGGTCGGTGCCGCTCGCCTGGCGGGGCGCGTGCGCGTAGCTCAGGAAGAAGTACGGCGGGGCGCCGGAGCGTCCGCTCGGGACCGGCGGCCCGGGCGTCGACCTCTGGGGGCGTGAAGTGGTCCGCAGCGCCGCCTGGGCCCGGGTCCACGCGGTGAGGATCTCCTCAGCCTCGGCCGCCTCCCCGGGCGCGTCCGCGATCGGTGGGCCCGCGTTCGGGGTGATCACCGCGTCGCCGGTCGCGTCCGGGGTGACCGCCGTGAAGCGGGACGGGGCGTCGGGGTGGGCGGCGATGTACTCGCTGATCGCGTCGCGCACGCGGCGGGCGTCGCGCGCGCCGAGGCGGTGGGCGAGGCGCTCGCGGACGCCCTCGCGGAAGCGGAGCACCGGGCCGCTGCGGTCCGTCTCGCCCTGGTCCACGGAGACCAAACCGCCGACGACGACCTCGGCCAGGTCGGCGGGGGTGGCCTCGGGGACCAGTTCCTGTCGGACCAAGTGGAGCAGGGCGACGCTCAGTTCGGCGTACGAGGAGCAGAGCGCGGCCAGCCGGACCGCCGTGGCGGAGGCGCGGTGCAGGAAGGACTCGACCAGCTTCTCGCCGTCCAGCTCGGTGTCCTCCAGGACGCCCGGGCGGTCCATGAGCCCGGGCTGCGGCACCAGGACCGACGGGCAGCCCTCCGGCGCGCCGCGCATCAGCGTGCGCGCCCACCGGTCCACGGAGTGCGGGGTGAGGGAGACGACCGGCACCGGCACCCAGGGGTCCCGCAGGCCCTCCGCCGCGAACAGGATCTCTTCGAGCAGCGGCGGTTCGGTGTACGGGAGGCGGACGTTGGCCGCGCCGGGGCGCGGCGGCGGGGCGGTGCGCACGGCCGGCAGGTCGAGGCCGGAGTGCCGCCAGATGGCGGGCGGCAGCGGGTTGACGAGGACGGTCGGCACCGAGCGGGCCCAGCGGTGGATGCGGTCCCAGAGCCGGCTGTCGCCGGTGGCGGTGGCGACGCAGTCGGAGACGACGAGGACGAGGCGGCGGGACAGCGGCTGCGGTAACGGACCGCCGGGCGCGGACGGTTCCTGCTCGCGGACCGGCGCGGGTTCGGGCTCCGGCTCCCAGGTGTTGATCTCCTGCACCCGCAGGGTGCGGAAGACCCCGGTGCTGGCGAGGAGTTTGAGCAGTTCGCCGGTGGTGTCGGCCCACACGGCCATGGTCGGCGAGCGGTCGAGGACGACGGTCAGGTCGAACCAGCGCTCGGGCGTGGGGCCGAAGACGGGCAGCAGTTCGCCGCTGCGGGCGAAGTCGGCGACGGTCCCGGCGATGTCGAGCTGTTCCCGCCGGCCCTTGCGCCAGGGGCGGCGCAACGGGCGCAGTGCGGTGGCCAGTTCGCGGGCGCGGGGCAGCGCGGCGGCGCGCGGCAGGGACATCTTGCGGCCGGTGAGCCCGCGGGGCGCGCCGGCGGCGGGCTCGTAGACGGGCTGTCGGGGCGCGTCCCAGCCGGTCCGCGCCTCGCGGGGGTCGACGGCCGGCTGTTCGGGCGCGGCCCTTGAAGGGCGCACCGGCTCCTCCGGCTCGTCGCGCCCCGACTGGGCGGCGAGCCAGAGCAGTTCGGCCACGCAGACGCCGTCGAGGCTCCGGCCGAGCCCGTGCACGGCCCCCACGACGGAGTCCAGGCGCGCCGGTCCGGCAGCCCCCGCCGGTCCGTCCCCGTCAGGCACCGGAGAGGTCCTTCATCAGGAGCGCGATCAGCCGTTCGCGCTCGCCCCGGCCGCGGACCTTGGCCGCCCCGTGGGCGTCGCCGTGCAGCAGGTGCAGGGTGCCTAGGAGCTGGTCGACGGCCACGCTCTCGCCCGCCGCCACGCGTCGTACGAAATCGTTCACGAGGTCCGCCTCGGGGCCGGTGTCGGGTATCTCCAACTGAAGATGCCCACGCACCACTTCACGTATCAGGGCGGCCGTCGGTTTCGGCATCGTGTAGCGCACGCAGCGGCGCAGAAAGGGCGCGGGCAGCTCCTGCTCGCCGTTGCTGGTCATGACGATGAACGGGAACTCGCTGCACTGCACATGCCCGCGCTGCACCCGGTGCTTGTCGGCGCTGTCCCACATCCGCAGCTCGGCCACGTCCTGTCCCTCGCGCAACAGCTCGGGGATGCGGAACTCGCCGCGCTCCAGGACCTCCAGGAGGTCGCCCGGCAGGTCGAGGTCGGACTTGTCGATCTCGTCGACGAGCAGCGCGCGCGGCCGGGGCGAGGGCAGCAGCGCGGTGCCCAGCGGGCCGAGGCCGATGAAGGCCGCGATGTCGTCGTCGGCGCCGGTGTCGGACCCGGCCCGGGCCTTCTCCTGCTGGAGCCTGTGGGCGTGGATACGGCCGAGGGCGTCGTACCGGTAGAGCGCCTCGGCGAGCGTGGAGCGGGAGGTGATGTGCCAGCGCAGCACCGGGCCGAGGCCGAGCTCGGCGGCGACCTGCTCGACGACGGTCGACTTGCCGGAGCCCGGGGTGCCGGTGATCAGCAGCGGGCGGCGCAGCGCGAGCGCCGCGTTGACCGCGTCGACGAGGCCCTCGGGCGGCCGGAACACCTCGGCGACCGGGCGGCTCGGGAAGGTGCGCCAGGGCGGCGGTGCGGGCAGCCGGGTCTCGGGCCGGCTCGTTCCGTCGCCCCGGTAGTACGCGTTCCAGGTCATGACATCCCTCCGGGGGCGGTGTCGTTCGTACGGGCGGGCGGCGGCCCGTTCCGGAAGGCTCCGCAGAAGCGGAGCCAGTCCGGGTCGTCCCAGACGGCCCGGAGGTCGGCGAGGTCGTCGTCGGCCTCCCGGTCGGCCCAGCGGTCCCGGTAGGCGTACGCGAGCGCGGCGGGCATGGCCCACCATTTGCGGTCGAGGCATCGGTGGCCGTCCTCGGCGCAGCCGGGGTCGGTTCCCGCCCCGTCGTGCGGCCAGAGCAGGACGGGGGTGTAGGCGAGCAGCAGGTCGAGCAGGCGCGCGTCGGCGCCGGGGTGGTGGAGCAGGCCGAGGCCGCGCCGGTAGCGGCCGGTGCGCAGTTTGGCGCGCAGTACGTGCGCCTCGGCGACGTCGTCGTGGCCGAGCCAGTCGACCGGGGCGCGCCGGTCCTCGTCCAGCGGGTCGGACAGTACGTCCCAGCGCTCGCCGACCACCCGTTCGATGCTGCGCAGCACCGCGTCGGGGGTCAGCCGCCGGCTCCAGTGGAGTCTCACCTCGTAGCGGATACCCAGAAGTGCGGCGACTCCTGCCTCTTCGGGCCGCCAGTCCAGGAGCAGTCCGGCGGGCAGCGCGACGTCGACGCGCTCCAGCGGCAGGTCGAGCGCCACCCGGTGGTCCTCGGCCCAGGCGGCGGCCTCCTCGATGGCGTACTCGGCGCCGGCCCGGTCGGCGCCGGGGCACGGTAGGCGTTCGTGGTGGAGCATCTCGCCGTCGCGCAGCAGCCAGGCGTCGATCTCCTCGGGCCAGTCGTCGGCGAGGGCGGCGTGCAGGCTGACGACGAGGGCGAGTCGCTGGTCCCGGACGCGCCGGGCGGCGTACGCGACGGCGGCGTTGAGCTCGGCGGTGGCGCCGCAGTGTGCTCCCCAGGCGTGCAGTTCGGGCGCGGCGGGGGACCGGCCGCAGGCCCGGCCGAGCAGGGCGACGAACTTCGTGAGGCCGGGTTTCCAGTCGTCGGCGGCGGAGGGGTGGTTGAAGACCAGTTCGTCGACGATGTCGACGTCGGTGCGCAGCCGGTCGCCGGACGGCAGCCGGCCCTCGGCGGCGAGCAGGGTGTGCAGGGCGTGGCGCATGAGGGCCGTGGTGAGGTCGGCGCCGAGCCAGCTGCGCAGGAAGGCGACCGTGCGCACGGCGACGGCGAGCGCGTCGAGGACGGCGACGGCGCGGGCACGGGCGCCGCCGGCCTGGCGGGCGAGCAGGTCCTTGCGGGCGGCGGCGAGGTCGGCGGCGTCGCCGTTCGGGTCGGGTACGGGCAGGCCGGGGTCGACGGCGCGGAAGGCGGCGGTGAGTTCGTCGAGGGCGAGCCGGCCGCACAGCCCGCCGGGTGCACGCTGCGCGCGGGCGTTGCGGGCGATCCAGACGGGGGCGCGGGCGGGTCCGTCGGCGTTGTAGTCGAAGGCGGCGACGTCCTGGCCGGGCAGGGCGCCGGTGAGGGCGTCGGCCGCGTCGCCGACGCCGAGGACGCCGGCGGCATCGGGCAGTCCCCGGGCGATCAGGTCGGTCAGGCCGCGGGTGAAGGACAGTCCGGTGGCGGGCTGGGTGACGGCGGAGGCCATGAGAAGGGCGAGTCGGGTACGCCCGTTGCGGGTGCCGCCGGTCAGCTCGTGTACGGGCGGCACCGCGCCGCCCGCGTGGCAGGTGTCCACGAGGGCCAGCACGCCGGGTACGCGCGGGTCGTCGGCGGCCTCCGTCAGCAGTTCCCCGATGCCTACGGAGCCGGTCCGGACGTCCTCGACGGACTCCTCCGTCATCAGATGGAGGGCGCTGCTGCGGCCGGGGACGAAGCCGTGCCCGAGGAAGGCGAGGACGAGCACGGCGTGCCGCCGGCCGGCGTGGCGGACGGCGTCGGAGACGGCGGCCCGTACGTCGGCGCTGCGGATGCCGTCGCCGACGAGCAGCGCGGACCGGCCGTCGGGCAGCCCGGGGGCGCAGCCGCCGAGCGCGGGGTCGGTGAGCACCTCGTACAGCCCGGCGGCGGCCGGTTCGAGCAGGTCCAGGCGCTCCATCCCCCGGCACTGCGGCGCGATCACGAGCAGGTGGCGAGGGGTGTCCGGGCGGCGGGGCGGGCCGCCGCGCGAGTGGACGGTCATCCGGAACCCGGCGCCGCGCCCAGCGCCTCGGCGACGGGACCGGCGACGGCCGCCTGGGCGAGGTACTTGGTCGCGGTGTGCACCCACAGGCCGTCGGAGTCGATCCGGGCGCTGACGGGCCGGACGCCGAGCGCGCCGGGCGCGAGGTCCTTCTCGAGGCGGGGACGTACGGCGATCACGTCGTCGCGGTCCCAGAAGTTGAGCCAGCGGGCGGTGCCGTCGGGGACGGCGGGCGGCTGCGGGCGGAGCCGGGGCAGCACCACCGTGCGCATCGCGATCGGCGAGCCGAGGGTGACGAACAGGGGCACGGGGGACCGGAGTTCGTGCAGGGTCTCCAGGGCGACGACGGTGCCGAGGGAGTGCGCGACCACGACGGCGGGGCCGTCGCCGATCGCCGCCGCGACACGGGCCCGGATCCGGACGTCGAGGGTCGTGCCGTCCGCGTCGGCCTCGCTGCGGGCGAGATAGCGGGAGACCTGCCCGAGATGACGGACCATCAGCTTGGGGGTGATCCACTCCCCCGCGCCGTCCCACGGGCGCAGCGACAGCAGGGTGGTGACCACGTTGAGGGCCCGGCGCACCAGGTCCGGCGCGCCCTGCTGCTGCCCGGCCGGCGCGGCTTCGGCGCGCGCGTGGTCGAGGATGCGCAGCTGCTCCGGGGTGCCGCCCTCCTCGGCGAGGGCCTCGGCGGCCTCGTCGACGAGTTCGGCGACGAAGGCGGCGAGCAGCTCGGCCTCGGTGGGCGCGTCGTCGCCGCCCTGCGCCTGGGGGCGGCCGAAGAGGTCCGCGTACGAGACGAACGCGGCGTGCGCGCCGGGCGCGGCCTCCAGAGACCGGGCGAGCGCGGAGTGCCCGGCGGCCCGCATGCCGGCGGCGAGCGCGGTGGTCCAATGGGCGAGTTCGGCGGCCGGGTCCCGCGGCCCTCCGATGCCGTGCACGAACACCAGCCGTGGAGCCATCCCCCGCCTCCCCCGCATCAGGACTGTCCCACCGGCAGGTTAACCGCCCCGGCCCGACGCCGTCACGAGTCCCGACCGGTCCCTCATGCTTCGGCGAGCGCGGGCGGCCGGTGCTCGAACCACCGCTGGTCGTCCTCCAGTTGGGCGGCGAGCGAGACGAGCAGCGGCTCGCTGCCGGCCGGGCCGAGGAGTTGGGCGCCGACCGGCAGGCCGTCGGCCGTGAAGCCGGCCGGGACGTTGACGCCGGGCCAGCCGAGGACGTTCCAGGGCCAGGCGTAGGGGCAGGCGGAGGCGATGGCCAGGTCGGTGCGCATGCCGGACATCCGGTCGAACGTGCCGATCCGGGGCGGCGGCACGGCGGTCGTCGGTGCGAGGACGACGTCGTACGTGTCGAAGATCGCGCCGATCCTGCGGTGCTGGCGGGCCTCGCGGCCGCGCGCCGCGCGCAGGATCCGGCCGCCGAGGCGGTGACCGGTCCTGGCCGCCCGCCGGGTGCGCGGGTCGAGCAGCAGGGGGTCGGGGTGCCGGTCGGCGTACTCGGCGATGCCGGCGGTGCCCCGGGGCAGGAAGCCCAGGCCGATCAGCCCGTACCGCGGCCGCGCCTCCTCGACGGTGTGACCGAGCCGGGCGAGCGCGTCGGCGAGGTCGGCGACGGCCCGCCGGACGCCGGGGTGCAGCGGGTTCGGCGTGGCCGTGAACGGGGGTCGCCAGGCGAGCGCGATGCGCAGCCGGCCGGGGTCGCGGCGGGCCGCGGCGGAGGCGTCCACGGGGGTGGGCTGGTACCGCTCGCCGGGGTGGGCGCCGGCCACGGCGTCGAGCAGCAGCGCGGCGTCGGCGACGGTCCGGGCGAGCGGGCCGTTCACGGTGAGGCCGTGGAAGCAGTCGTTGTACGGGTGGACGGAGACCCGGCCGCGCTGGGGCTTGATGCCGACGAGGTGGGTCCAGGCGGCCGGAATGCGGATGGAGCCGGCGCCGTCGGAGCCGAGCGCGGCGGGCACAAGCCCGGCGGCGACGGCCGCGGCCGATCCGCCGGAGGAGCCGCCGGGCGTGTGGCGTGGGTTCCAGGGGTTGCGGGTGGCGCCGAAGGCGGGGCCCTCGGTGAACGGCCACTGGCCGAGCTCGCAGGCGTTGGTCTTGCCGACGATCACCGCCCCGGCGGCGCGCAGCCGCCGGACCGCCTCGCCGTCCCGGGTCTTCGCGGGGAGCTCGCCGGCGCAGCCGAAGGCGGTGGGCAGCCCTGCGACGTCGGTGTCGTCCTTCACCGCGACCGGCACGCCGAGCAGCGGCAGCCGCTCCCCCTGGGCGAGCCGCCGATCGGCCTCCACCGCCTCGACGAGGGCGGCCTCGGGCCGGGTGACCCGGAAGGCGTTGAGGGTCGGCTGCGCGGCCTCGATGCGGTCGAGCGCGGCCTGCACGAGGGCGGTCGAGGTGACCGCGCCTTCGGCCAACTGCCGCGCCTGTTCGGCCAGTCCGGTGTACTCGACCGTGGTCACGGCAGCCCCCTCGTCGTTGCGACTGCCGGAACCCTACTGGAGCGTAACCTCGCTGTCAGCACCTCACCGTCGGCGCATCGCAGGACCGCGGCCGGGAGCCCGTCGGGTCAGGGAGCGGCGTCGAGATCGACGTCGAGGTCCTCGGTCTTGGTCCAGAACGTGTCGTCCGCGTCCTGGAGCCGGAAGGCGGCCCGCTTCATGTGGCGGTACGCGGCGGCGCGCGCGAGCCGGGCGTCGCCGGCTTCGATGGCTTCGATGGCTTCGATGGCTTCGATGATGGCGTGGTGCTCCTGGCGGACCTCCTCGATGAAGTCGCCGCGCCGCGCCTCGTTCGCCCGGGTGACGCGGATGCCGCTGCGCAGCACCTCGCCGAGGTACCGCACGGTGGAGACCATCACGTCGTTGCCGGTGGACTCGGCGATGGAGCGGTGGAACGCCAGGTCCTCGTCCACCCCGTCACCGCCCGCCGCGACCGCCGCGTCGATCGCCTCCAGGGCGCCGCGCATCCGGGCGAGGTCGGCCGGGGCTGCGCGCAGGTCAGTTCCCCTCGGCGGCCGTACGCCGTCCCACCATCAGGACCGTGTACAGCAGCAGCGCCGCGGCGAGCCCGACCGCCCAGCCGTAGTCGGCCAGCGGCTTCAGGAACGGGATCAGCCCGTCCGCCGGGAAGGGCCCCTTGCCGGGGGCCGAGTGCGAGCCGCCGACGGCGAGCACCCCGCCGACCGCGAAGGCGAGGACCGCCGCCGGGTTCCAGCCGCCCGCGTACCAGTACCGTCCGCCCGGCCGGTACAGGTCGGCGAGGTCGAGGACCGTGCGGCGGATCAGCCAGTAGTCCGCGATCAGGATCCCGGCGACCGTGCCGAGCAGCCCGCCGACCAGACCGAGCCAGGTGAAGATGTACAGCTCGGGCGTCTCGGTCAGCTTCCACGGCATGATCAGCACGCCCACCACGCCCGTGATCAGCGCGCCCGTACGGAAGTTGACGAACCGTGGGGCGAGGTTGGCGAGGTCGTACGCGGGCGAGACCACGTTCGCCGCGATGTTCACCGAGATCGTGGCGACCAGCACGGTCACCAGGGCGAACAGCAGCCCGAAGACGTTGTCGGTCTTCGCGGCCAGCGCCACCGGGTCCCAGACGGCCGCCCCGTACACGGCCTGCGAGCCGGAGGTGACGAGCACCGACAGCAGCGCGAACAAGGTCATCGTCGTGGGCAACCCAAGAGTCTGCCCCCACACTTGGGCGCGCTGCCCGGACCCGAAGCGCGTGAAGTCGGGGATGTTGAGCGACAGCGTCGACCAGAAGGCGATCATGCCCATCAGGGACGGGAAGAAGACCGGCCAGAAGTCGGCGCCCCAGCCCAGCTTCGAGGGCTGGTCGAGCAGCGGGCCGAAGCCGCCGGCCTTGACCGCGATCCAGATCAGGAGCACCAGCGCGCCGACGATGACGAAGGGCGCGGCCCAGTTCTCGAAGCGGCGCAGTGCCTCCATCCCCCGGTAGATGATGGCCAGTTCGAGCGCCCAGAAGAGCACGAAGCAGAGCCAGAGCGTCCAGGGCTGGCCGCCGATCCTGCTCACGTCCGCCCAGCCGCCGAAGACCTTGCCGAGCAGCACGAAGACGCCCTGGCCGCCGATCCAGGTCTGGATGCCGAACCAGGCGCAGGCGACGCCGGCGCGGATCAGCGCGGGCAGGTTCGCGCCGCGCAGCCCGAAGGAGGCGCGGGCGAGTACGGGGAAGGGGATGCCGTACTTGGGTCCGGCGTGCCCGGTCAGCAGCATCGGAAGCAGCACGATGACGTTGGCGAGCGCGATGGTCAGCACGGCCTGTTTCCAGTCCATGCCGAGCGCGACCAGGCCCGAAGCGAGCAGCCAGGAGGGGATGTTGTGGGCCATGCCGACCCACAGCGCGGCGAAGTTGTACGTGGTCCAGCTGCGTCGTTCGACGGGCACGGGGAGCAGGTCGTCGTTGACGAACCGTCCGTCGGCCGGGACCGTGCCGGGCGGGAGCTCGACACGGCCGCCGGGACCGTCGGATATGACGGGTCTTCCTGAGGGGGTGGTCGCGGTCATCGCGGTCGGAACCCTTCGTTCGGGGGCGGAACGAGGCCGTGCGGGGCGCGGGGGGTTCGTCGGGTGCGGGGGTCGGATCAGGAGGTGAGCGCCGGGATGATCTCTGCGCCGTACGCGTCGATCGTCGCCTCCTTGGCGTCGTGCATGTTGTAGACGGCGAACTGGTCCACGCCCAGGTCCTTCAGATGACGCAGCTTCTCGATGTGGGCCTCGGCGGGGCCGAGGAGGCAGAAGCGGTCGACGATCTCGTCGGGGACGAACGCGGTGTCGGGGTTGTCGGCGCGGCCGTGGTGGCTGTAGTCGTAGCCGTGCCGGTCCTTGATGTACGCGGTGAGCTCCTCCGGAACCATGCCGGAGTGCTCGCCGTACTTGGCGACCAGGTCGGCGACGTGGTTGCCGACCATGCCGCCGAACCAGCGGCACTGGTCACGCGCGTGCGCCAGGTCGTCGCCGACGTACGCGGGCGCGGCGACGCAGATGGTGAGCGCGTCGGGGTCGCGGCCGGCGTCGGAGGCGGCCTGCCGGACGGCCTTGACCATCCACTCGGTGAGGAAGGGGTCGGCGAGCTGGAGGATGAAGCCGTCCGCCTTCTGCCCGGCCAGCGCGAGCGCCTTCGGGCCGTACGCGGCCATCCAGACCGGCAGCTGCCCCTCCCGTACCCACGGGATCCGGACCGGGCTGCCGTCCACGAGCGCCTCCCGGCCCTCGGCCAGGTCGCGGATGACGTCGATGGCCTCGCCCAGCCGGGCCAGGGTGTTGGGCTTGCGGCCGGCCACCCGCATCGCGGAGTCGCCGCGGCCGATGCCGCAGACGGTGCGGTTGCCGTACATGTCGTTGAGGGTGGCGAAGGTGGAGGCGGTGACCTCCCAGGTGCGCGTCCCCGGGTTGGTCACCATCGGGCCGACGTGGAGCTTCGTGGTGTGTTCGAGGATCCGGCTGTAGATGACGAAGGGTTCCTGCCACAGCACGGCGGAGTCGAAGGTCCAGCCGTACTGGAAGCCGTTGCGCTCCGCGCGGCGCATCAGTCCGACGACCTCGGACGCGGGCGGGTCGGTCTGCAGGACGAGTCCGAAGTCCACGTCGGGACCTCCTGGTTCGGTTCGGTTCAGCGTCGGTTCGGTTCAGCGTCGGTTCAGCTGAGCGTCGGCTCGGTTCAGCGTCGGTTCAGCTCAGGTACTGGCAGGTCGCGCGCGGGGTGAACGCGCCGTGGCCGGCGCGGCCGGTGAACTCCCGCTGGTCGATGACCGTCTCGCCGCGGGAGAGGACGGTCTCCACCCGGCCGGTGACGGTCCTCCCCTCGTACGCGGAGTAGTCGACGTTCATGTGGTGCGTCTGCGCCGACAGCGTCTGGCGGGCGTGCGGGTCGTAGATGACGACGTCCGCGTCCGCGCCGGGCGCGATCGTGCCCTTCGTCGGGTACAGGCCGAACATCCGGGCCGGGCTCGCGCAGGCGATCTCGATCCAGCGGCGGCGGCTGATGTGCCCGTCGACGACGGCCTGGTGGAGCAGGTCCATACGGTTCTCGACGCCCGGCAGCCCGTTGGGGATCTTCGAGAAGTCGCCGCGGCCGAGCTCCTTCTGCCCGCTGAAGCAGAACGGGCAGTGGTCGGTGGAGACCACCTGGAGGTCGTTGGTCCGCAGCCCCCTCCACAGGGCCTCCTGATGCTCCTTCGGCCGCAGCGGCGTCGAGCACACGTACTTCGCGCCCTCGAAGCCCGGCTCGGCCAGGTTGTCCGTGGACAGGAACAGGTACTGCGGGCAGGTCTCGCCGAAGACCGGCAGGCCCATGTCCCGGGCCGCCGCCAGCTCCCGTACGGCCTCGTCGGCGGAGACGTGCACCACGTACAGCGGGGCCCCGGCGACGCGGGCGAGCTGGATGGCGCGGTGGGTGGCCTCCGCCTCGAGAAGGACCTTGCGGACCTCGCCGTGATAGCGGGGGTCGGTCTCGCCGCGGGCCAGGGCCTGTTCGACGAGGACGTCGATCGCGATGCCGTTCTCCGCGTGCATCATGATCAGCCCGCCGTTGACGGCGGAGCGCTGCATGGCCCGCAGGATCTGCCCGTCGTCGCTGTAGAAGACGCCGGGGTAGGCCATGAACAGCTTGAACGAGGTGATGCCCTCGCCGACGAGGTGGTCCATCTCCTTGAGCGTGGACTCGTTGACGTCGGAGAGGATCATGTGGAAGCCGTAGTCGATGGCGCAGTTGCCGTCGGCCTTGGCGTACCAGGCGTCGAGTCCCTCGCGCAGCGAGTGGCCGACGGTCTGCACGGCGAAGTCCACGATGGTGGTGGTGCCGCCCCAGGCGGCGGCCCGGGTGCCGGTCTCGAAGGTGTCGGAGGCGGAGGTGCCGCCGAACGGCAGCTCCATGTGGGTGTGCGCGTCGACGCCGCCCGGGATGACGTACCGGTCGGTGGCGTCGATGGTCCGCTCCGCCGTCCAGCGGGCGGCGGCGTCCGAGCCGTGTGCGGCGAGCGCGGCGATCCGGCCGTCCTCGATGAGGACGTCGGCGTGGATCTCGTCGGCGGCCGTGATGACCAGGCCGCCGCGGATCAGGGTACGGGTGCTCATGGCTCAGGCCCCCCGGTTCGGAACGGCGCGCAAGGCCTCTTCGAGGATCGCAGCGCCCTCCTCGGCCTCGGCGACGGTCAGGGAGAGCGGCGGGGCGATGCGCAGGGAAGTGGTGCTGTGGCCGCCGCCCTTGCCGATGAGCAGGCCGCCCTCGCGGGCCGCCTCCAGGACGGCGGAGGCCGCTTCCGGGTTCGGCTCGTCGGTGCCGGGCCGGGTCAGCTCGATGCCGATCATCAGGCCGCGGCCGCGTACCTCGCGGACGGCTTCGACGCTCGCGGCGGCGGCGCGCAGCCGCTCGATGAGCAGGCCGCCGACGCGGCGGGCGTTGCCCTGGAGGTCGTGTTCCTGGAGGTACGCGAGGTTGGCGAGGCCGGCGGCCATGGTGACCGGTGAACCGCCGAAGGTGGAGATGGAGTTGGCGTCGAGACAGTTCATGATCTCGGCGCGGGCGACGACGCCGCCGATCGACATGCCGTTGCCGATGCCCTTGGCGAAGGTGAGGATGTCCGGCGGGCCCGCCTGGTCGTGCGCCTGCCATCCCCAGAAGTGGTCGCCGGTGCGACCCCAGCCGGTCTGCACCTCGTCCGAGATCCACAGGATGCCGTGCCGGTCGAGGACCCGGCGGAAGGCGGCGTACAGGCCGTCCGGCGGGGAGGTGAAGCCGCCGACGCCCTGGATCGGCTCGGCGATCAGCGCGGCCGCGTCGCGGGTCTGGCCGAGCAGGTCCTCCAGGTCGGCGACGCAGGCGTCGACGAACCGCTCGTCGGTGTACTGGGCGTACGGGCCGCGGGTGCGGACGCCGCCGTGCACGTACAGGGTCTGCAGCGGGGAGAGGCCGGTCGGGGACCAAGAGCGGTTGCCCGTGATGCCGACGGTGCTGAAGGAGCGCCCGTGGTAGCTGTTGCGCATCGCCAGGACCTGCTGGGAGCCGCGGTACGCGGTGGCGAGCAGCAGGGCCGTGTCGTTGGCCTCGGTGCCGGAGGTGGTGAAGAAGACCCGGGCGTCGGGGATGCCGGACAGTGCGGCGATCCGCTCGGCGAGCTCCACCATCGGGCGGTTGAGGTAGAGCGTGGAGGAGTGGATGAGCCGCCCGGCCTGCTCGGCGACGGCCTTGGTGACCTCGGGCAGGGCGTGGGCGGTCATCGTGGTGAGAATGCCGCCGAAGAAGTCGAGATAGCGGTTGCCGTCGGCGTCCCAGACGTGCCGGCCCTCGCCGTGGGTGATCTCGATGGGGTCCTTGTAGTACAGCGCGACCCAGTCCGGGATGACGGCCCGGTGCCGGTCGTAGAGGCTGCTCACGGCTGCACCAGGCCCTCGTAGGCGTCGGGACGGCGATCGCGGTAGAACGCCCACTGCTGCCGGACCTCGTCGATGAGGTCGAAGTCCAGGTCGCGGACGACGAGTTCCTCCTCCTTGTCGGAGGCGACCTCGCCGACGAACTGCCCGCGCGGGTTCACGAAGTAGCTGGTGCCGTAGAAGTCGTTGTCGCCGTACTCCTCCTGGCCGACGCGGTTGATCGCGGCGATGAAGTACTCGTTGGCGACGGCGGCCGCGGGCTGCTCCAACTGCCAGAGGTAGGCCGAAAGGCCGCGCGAGGTGGCGGACGGGTTGTACACCAACTGAGCCCCTCCGAGGCCGAGTTGACGCCACCCCTCGGGGAAGTGCCGGTCGTAGCAGATATAGACGCCGACCTTGCCGACGGCGGTGTCGAAGACCGGCCAGCCCGCGTTGCCCGGGCGGAAGTAGTACTTCTCCCAGAAGCCCTTGACCTGCGGGATGTGGTGCTTGCGGTACTTGCCGAGATAGGCGCCGTCGGCGTCGATCACAGCGGCGGTGTTGTAGTAGAAGCCGGCCCCCTCGATCTCGAAGACCGGGACGACGATCACCATGCCGGTCTCGCGGGCGAGCTCCTTCATGCGGGTCACGGTCGGGCCGTCGGGGACGGGCTCGGCCCACCGGTAGTGCTCGGGCTCCTGCACCTGGCAGAAGTAGGGGGCGTTGAACACCTCCTGGAATCCGATGACCTTCGCACCCTGCCGGGCGGCCTCGCGGGCGTGCTCCTCGTGCTTGGCGATCATGGATTCGGTGTCGCCGGTCCAGGTCGCCTGGACGAGCGCGGCGCGTACGACGTGGGACATGAGCTGCTCCTTCGGCGCGGGGTCGGAGAGCCTCTACGCCCGTAGACACGGTGCGTAGGAGGAGAACGTAAGCCCCGTCACATCCCGGAGCAAGACCACCGCCGTGAACCGGTGGAGTCGATCATGTTTCATACCCGAGTGGTCCACGTCCGACACCTACCGACACATACGGACACGGTGTGCGCGGGAGTGTTCGAATCGCCGGGCGGGGCGGAGCGGGGCAGCACTGGGGCGGGTCAGCCGGTGACGCCGGCGATGCGGGGGCGTGGACCAGGTCCTGCTCGCGGGCGGGCGCGACCCGCGCCGGGCCGAGCCCGGCGGTTACGAGGCGGTCGCCTCAGCCGGTGACGCCACCGGCGACGACCAGACCCCGCTCGCTGGGCCGGTGCGACCCGCGCGGGGCGGAACCCGGCGATACGCGGCCGAACTCAGCCGGGTGACGACGCCGGCCACCCACAGCGCTCGAACCAGGTCCTGCTCGCGGGCGGGAGCGACCCGCGCCGGGCCGAGCCCGGCGGTTACGAGGCGGTCGCCTCAGCCGGTGACCACGCCCGCGACGCGCAGGGCGTGGACCAGGTCCTGTTCGCGGGACGGGGCGACCGTGCGGGCGGCGTCCAGGAGTTGCGGGACCAGGCGGTGCGGGTCCGCGCCGGCGAGGCGGGCGGCGTCCTCGGGCGGGCGGACGCGGATGAGCGCGGCGAGCAGGGCGCGGGCCTCGCGCAGGTGGCCGTCGGCGTCCAGGGCGAGTACGGCGTCGGCCAGCTCGGCGACGGGGCGGG
>NZ_DATCVQ010000578.1:0-4585 GCF_036566765.1 Streptomyces sp. | reverse complement strand
GGTTTGTTCAGGCCACGGGGGTGCTGCCCTGGGCCTCGACGGCGAGGTCCTGCCAGTCGGCCCAGGTCTTGAGGCGGTCGGCGTAGACCTGCGGGAGCATGTCGTTGCCCTGCGTGCCGAAGAAGACGCGCAGCGGGGGGTTGTCGGAGTCGACGACCTTGAGCAGCGCGGCGCCCGCGGCGGCGGGGCTGCCGAAGTCGAGGGTCTGCATGAACGCCCCGAGTGCTTCGCGCACGCCGTCGTAGACCGGGATCGGGTCGGCAGAGACGGCGGAGGAGCCGCCCCAGTCGGTGGCGTAGGCGCCGGGCTCGACCAGGGTGACCTTGATCCCGAGGCCAGAGACCTCCTGGGCCAGGGACTCGCTCAGGCCCTCCAATGCCCACTTCGAGGCGTGGTAGCCGCCCACCAGCGGCCAGGAGGCGACGCCGCCGGTGGAGGAGATCTGCACGATGTGGCCGCTGCCCTGCTCGCGCAGGTACGGCAGGGCGGCCTGGGTGACCCACAGGGCGCCGAACAGGTTGGTCTCCAGCTGGTCGCGCAAGGCCTGTTCGGTCAGTTCCTCGACCGCGCCGAACAGGCCGTAGCCGGCGTTGTTCACGATGACGTCGAGGCGGCCGAAGTGCTCGTTGGCCCGCGTGACACTTTCGCTGACCGCGGCCTTGTCGGTCACGTCCAGGTCGAGTGCGAGGACGGCGTCGCCGTAGGTGGCGGCCAGGTCCGACAGGGTGTCGGCGTTGCGGGCGGTCGCGGCCACCTTGTCCCCGCGGGACAGGGCTGCTTCGACGAACTGACGGCCGAAGCCGCGGGAGGAGCCGGTGACGAACCAGACCTTGCTCATGCTGCTCTCCATGGTCGGAGTGGATGGCGGGTGCGGGGTTCGCGGTGCGCTCCCTCACGACATTGACTCTATGGAGACAAGGGTCGTCACTCCATGGCAGGAACTCTCGGAAAACTTGCCTTTTCCTCTCACCTTGAGAGAGGAAGAGTGGGAGTAGGGTCCTGACTATGGATGTTCTTGGGGAAGTGTTGGCGGCCACCGGGTTCAAAGGGGTGCTGCTCGCCCAGCTCCGCGCCCGCGGCTCGGGGTGGGGCTGCGGCCTGGAGCGGCTGGGCACTGCCGGATTCCATCTGATCGCCGAGGGGACCTGCTGGCTGCGCGTGGCCGAGCAGCCGCCACGCCAGTTGGTGTCCGGGGACGTCGCCCTGCTCCCGCAGGGCGAGCCCCATCACCTGGCCGGCAGCCCGGAGCAGGCGGCCGTGCCGTACGCGGAGCTGGAAGCCGCGCATCCGGTCGGCCGCGACGGCATCCTGGACCTCGGCGGCCACGGCCCCGTCGCACGCATCGTCTGCGGCAAGTTCGACTACGACCACGACGCCTCGCAACACCCGGTCCTGTCCGCCCTGCCCGCGGTGATCCATGTCCCCGGCATGAGCGCCGACCCCGAACTCCAGGGAATCATCCGGCTCCTGGCCCTTGAGAGCACACGGGAGCGGCCCGGCTCGCGGGCCGTCGCCGCCCGCCTGACCGATGTCCTGTTCGTCCAGGTCATCCGCGCCTGGCTCGACACCGCGGACACCGACCCGCAATCCGCACCGCAGTCCTGGCTGACGGCGCTGCGCGACCCGCGCATCGGCGCCGCGCTCTCCCTCATGCACGAAGCACCACAGCGACCCTGGACCGTGGAATCCCTCGCACGCGACGTGGCGATGTCCCGCCCGGCCTTCGCCCGGCAGTTCAAGCAGCTGGTCGGCGTCTCACCGCTGGCCTATCTCTCCCGAGTGCGGATCACCCTGGCCTCCCGGCTGCTGCGCGACACCAACCGGCTGGTCTCCGACATCGGCGAGGCGGTCGGCTACACCTCGGAGTTCACCTTCTCCCGGGCCTTCGCCCGCGAACACGGCCTGCCTCCCGGTCGCTACCGGAGAGAGGCGCTCGCACAGCCCGCGGGAACCTGATCTTCGGTTGGTCGACGACAGCACTGTCATCGACCGACCGACGGGTACTTCTACGGTGTGGCGCTCGGGACCACCGCGCTGTCGAGTGTCACCTGTGGGATCTGCCTGCCGGGTCCAGGTGTCGGGCTGATCGCGTCAGCCATCAGGCTGACGGAGTCGTGCATGCCTACCGGCTCGGGCCGGTGAGGCCCCTTGAACCACGGACCGTGGGCGTCCCAGAAAGGTGACGAGCTCGGATCGAGTGAGCTCCTCCACAGCTCCCTGGGAGCCGTTGGGGAGCAGACTCGCTCCGACATGCCGCCGCTGGCGTAATCGGCTCGTTGGGCCGGTTGGCGGTGTCACGCTGTACGGGTGATCACTGTCGTGCGAGGAGCCCTGTGCGCATGGGGCGTGTGAACGCTCTTTCGAGCTGATCGCCGTTGACTGCCCGCTCGATCCAAGTATGTCGGGGTGTCCATCGGGTCGGGGGACCGTGAGCCGGAATATGTGGCTGGGGTGCTGAGGGCGCTGGCGCCTAGAGGGAGGGAGAGTTGCTCGCCGTCCAAGTGGCACCGCTTCGTACCGGCTCCGCACAACCGCCCACTGAATTCCCATGCCGCGGTATGAAGGGATGCAAGCAGCGATGACCGAGGGCGGGCGAAAGCCGGGCAAGGTCGGGGTGGACCGGTCGGAGGGGTTTGGCGAGCGGTTGCTGGGTTTGCTGCTGGACCGGGCTCATGAGATGCCGCCGCAGTTGATCGCCCCGCTCGTTGCGGAAGAGGTGGCCAGGGTCGGTGGCCGGGACGTCTCGATCCTCTTGCAGGACTACGAACAGATGCTGCTGGTGCCGCTACCGGGCCGGGGGTTGATGGTCGGGGACCCCGAACCTGTCGAGGACTCGCCCGCCGGGGACGCGTTCCTGAGCCGTAGGACGGTAGAGGTACTGCAGGACGGCACCGTGCGGATGTATTTGCCGCTGCTGGACGGCAGTGACCAGGTCGGGGCGATGGCCGTCACCCTGGACAGCGTCGATGACGACGACCGTCGGTTGCTGCGCAGACTCGCCGGGCTGGTCGCAGACATGATCGTGACCAAGGACGCCTACACCGACCTGTTCTTCCAGGCCCGACGCCGCGCCCCGATGAGCGTGGCCGCAGAGATCCAGTGGTCGTTGCTGCCTCCGCTGTCGATGACTGTTCCGCAGGTTGAGGTGGCCGGAATCCTGGAGCCCGCGTACGACGTGGCCGGCGACAGTTTCGACTACGCCCTCAACGGCGACATCCTTCATGTGGCCATGATCGACGCGATGGGTCACGGCCTGGACGCGGCGACCATGGCGACGGTGGCTATCGGCGCCTACCGCCACGCGCGACGGGCCAACACTGGTCTGTCCCAGGTGTATGCGTTCATGGACAGGGCCATCAATGAGCAGTTCGGCCCCGACCACTTTGTCACCGCCCAGATGATGTGCCTGAACATCGCCACGGGTTGGCTGCAATGGGTCAACGCCGGCCACCCGGCGCCGCTGTTGATCCGTGACCGCTCCGTGGTGGACCGGCTGGAGAGCCCGACGACATTGCCGGTCGGCTTCGGCGGTGAGGAACCGGTAGTCAGCGAGCGGATGCTGCAGCCCGGGGACCGGCTGTTGTGTTTCACCGACGGCTTGATCGAAGAGCATCAACCCGGCGGGGAGGAGTTCGGTGAGGAGCAGCTCATCGAATTGACCAACCGGGCACTCCTTGGCCACACCACGGTGCGACCCGTGGTGCGCGCTCTCTCTCACGCCCTGAAACAGGAACGAGGCGGCATCACCAGCGACGACGCAACCATCTTCCTCATCGAGTGGCGCGGCGGCGACGCCGATCACCTCACCACCCTCGACTGAGCCGACAGCCACCGCCACCACGGAGCCGACGGAGCCGAAGCCCCGCGCTGGGAAGCGTCGTGAACGTGCGCACACCGGCGCTTCATCCCTCGCAGTCGGCCGGCTCACGGGCGACGGGCTTGCCCACCGCCCGGCCTGACAGATCAGCGCAGGCGGCGGCTTTGGGAGTGGCGCAGGCGCACGCCGTAGTAGACGAAGTCCGCCACGAGCAGCGCGATGCCGATGATCAGCAGGAAGAGCAACCCCTCAACCGTAGCGCCGATGATGCCCAGCACCATCGCGACGACGATCAGGGCCAGGAAAAGAATCACGACGGACACCTCCTCGATCGAGCCTGACTCAGCGGCGGGCCAGCTGCCGCTCGCCGTTCGGCCCCGGCTGGTAGGGCAGGCCGTAGTGCTGGAAGATGGCTCCCTCGTCCTCGAAGGGGAGCACGTCGTCTGTGCCGATCGAAGGGCACTGCTTCACCAGCGCCTTGTCGTGCGCGACCTTCACATAGCCCGGCCCGACGATCGCCCCGTCGAGCGGGACGAAGACCAGGCGGTGGCGGGTGGGCAGGCCGATCTGGACCGTGGCCATGGCCGGCTCGTCCGTGCTGGTGTCCACGTAGATCGCCTCCAGCACTCCGATCTTGTGCCCTCCCGCGTCCGTCACGTCCTGTGCACGCCACTCACGGATATCCGCCATCTCGATCATCCTGAGCTCCTTCGGCCGGGTCCTGCCTGGCGACCTGCTCCCTTCCAGCCTGCCCCCTGGCCGCCTACG
>NZ_DATCVQ010000577.1:0-8596 GCF_036566765.1 Streptomyces sp. | reverse complement strand
GTTACATTCCGAACCCGGAAGCTAAGCCTTTCAGCGCCGATGGTACTGCAGGGGGGACCCTGTGGGAGAGTAGGACGCCGCCGAACAATCATTGTGGGAAAGCCCCGCACCTCATGGTGCGGGGCTTTTCTGCGTTCAGGGCTCGGGAAGTCGGATGGACGGGTGAGGAGATCTCCCTTTTTCAAGGAGATCCCCTCACCCACATCCACCGTCAGAGGCGGCCGGCTGCCTTCAGGGCCAGATACGCGTCGGCCAGGGCGGGTGCCAGGGTGTCGGGGGTCGCGTCGACGACCGTGACGCCGTGGCGCTGGAGCTGTTCCGCCGTGCGGAGGCGCTGGGACTGGGCCTGAGTGCCGGCGGCGGCCTCGTGGACCGCGTCGATCGTGCCGCGGGCGCGGGCCATCTCCGCGGTGTGCGGGTCGGCCACGGAGGCGACCAGGACCGTGTGGCGTTGGGTGAGCTGGGGGAGGACCGGGAGCAGGCCCTCCTCGATGGGGGCCGCGTCGAGGCTGGTCAGCAGGACGAGCAGCGAGCTGCGCGGGGCCTTGGCCAGCGCGGTGGCGGCGAGGGAGCGGGCGTCGGTCTCGACGAGCTCGGGTTCCAGCGGGGCCAGGGCGTTCACCATGGCGGGCAGGACGTCACCCGCCGAACGGCCCTGGACCTGGGCGCGGACGCGGCGGTCGTAGGCCAGGAGGTCGACGCGGTCGCCGGCGCGGGAGGCCAGGGCGGTGAGGAGGAGGGCGGCGTCCATCGAGGCGTCGAGGCGCGGGACGTCGCCGACGCGGCCGGCCGAGGTGCGGCCGGTGTCGAGGACGATCAGGATGTGGCGGTCCCGCTCCGGTCGCCAGGTGCGTACGGCGACGGTGGTCTGGCGGGCGGTGGCCCGCCAGTCGATGGAGCGGGTGTCGTCGCCGGGGACGTACTCGCGGAGGCTGTCGAACTCGGTGCCCTCGCCGCGGGTGAGGACGCTGGTGCGTCCGTCTAGCTCGCGCAGCCGGGCCAGCCGGGAGGGCAGGTGCTTGCGGCTGGTGAACGGGGGCAGGACGCGGACGGTCCAGGGCACCTCGTGGTTGCTCTGGCGGGCTGCCAGGCCGAGCGGGCCGAGGGACCGGACGGTGACGCGGGCGGCCTTGCGGTCGCCGCGCCGGGTCGGGCGCAGGACGGTCGTGACGCGTCGGCGTTCGCCCGGAGGGATCGTCAGTTCGTGCCGGGAGGCGGCCTGTTCGGTGCCACCGAGCCAGCTGCTGGGCGGCCAGGCGTCGCGGAGCTTGGCCCGCAGCCGGCGGCGGGAGCGGTTGGTGACGGTGAGCTGGACTTCGGCTTCGTCACCCAGTCGAACTGACGTATCACCACTTCGGGTGAACTCCAGCGTTCGCACTGGCGCGGCCATCGCGTAGTCGCACAGAATTGCGAGGGAGAGAGGCGCGTTCACGGCGAGCATCCCCGCCCAGCTGGGGGCGAGGATGCCGACGGGGAGCGAGCCGATGGCGGCGAGGAGTGCGGTTCGTCCGGTCAGGGCCACGTCGCTGCCTCAGCGGGGGACGGGGACGTGGGCGAGGATCGCGGTGATGACGGAGTCGGGGGTGACTCCCTCCATCTCGGCCTCGGGCCGCAGTTGGATGCGATGACGCAGGGTGGGCAGGGCGAGGGCCTTCACATCGTCCGGGATGACGTAGTCCCGGCCGGTGAGCCAGGCCCAGGCGCGGGCGGTCGACAGCAGTGCGGTGGCTCCTCGGGGAGAGACCCCGAGCGTCAGTGAGGGGGATTCGCGCGTGGCACGGCAGATATCGACGACATAGCCGGCGATCTCGGGGGAGACCGAGGTCTTCGCGACGGCGTCGCGGGCGGCTTCGAGTTCGGCGGGTCCGGCGACCGGGCGGACGCCGGCGGCCTGGAGGTCGCGCGGGTTGAAGCCGTCGGCGTGCCGGGTGAGGACGTTGATCTCGTCCTCGCGGGACGGCAGCGGCACGGTCAGCTTGAGCAGGAAGCGGTCGAGCTGGGCCTCGGGGAGGGGGTAAGTCCCCTCGTACTCGACCGGGTTCTGCGTCGCCGCGACGAGGAAGGGGTCGGGCAGCAGGCGCGGGGTGCCGTCGACGGTGACCTGCCGCTCCTCCATCGCCTCCAGGAGGGAGGACTGGGTCTTCGGAGGGGTGCGGTTGATCTCGTCGGCCAGCAGCAGGTTGGTGAAGACCGGGCCGGGCTGGAAGGAGAACTCGGCGGTGCGGGCGTCGTAGACGAGCGAGCCCGTGACATCACTGGGCATCAGATCGGGGGTGAACTGGACGCGCTTGGTGTCGAGTTCGAGGGCGGCGGCCAGCGTGCGCACCAGCAGGGTCTTCGCGACGCCGGGGACGCCTTCCAGGAGGACGTGGCCGCGGCAGAGCAGGGCGACGACGAGACCGGTGACGGCCGGGTCCTGGCCGACCACGGCCTTCGCGATCTCGGAGCGCAGGGCCTCCAGGGAGGCGCGGGCGCGGTCCGAGTTCTCGGCGGTCGCGGGGGTCGGGGCGGTCATGAGGTGCGTACCTCTCTTTCGAGGGCGTCGAGTTGGTCCGCCAGGCGGATGAGGGTGGCGTCGTCGGCGGGAGCCGGGCCGAAGAGGAGGTCCGCTGCGTCGTGGCCGCCCTCGGGGAGACGGGCGGAGATCGCGGGGAGCAGGGCCTCGGGGTCGTGGGCGTCGCGTGGGGCGACACCGAGCAGAGGGGCGATCCGGGTGCGGGTCGCGGTGCGCAGGACCGTGGCCGCGCGGTCGCGGGCGCCGGCCTTGCGGTAGAGGCGGGCGCGGCCCTCGGTGGCCTCGGAGGCGCGGATGGCCACCGGGAGGCGTTCGGTCACCAGGGGGCCGAGGCGGCGGCCGCGCCAGACGGCGGCGAGGAGGGCCGCGACGGCGAGCTGCAGCGTGCCCCACAGCCAGCCGGACGGGACGAGCGAGAGGAAGCCTTCGGCGACGGTCTCTTCGGAGTCCTCGTCGGAGCTGCCCTCGGCGGCCGAGGGGTCGGACAAGGAGGGGAGGTACCAGATCAGATGAGGCCGGGAGCCCAGGAGTTGGAGGGCGAGCGAGGCGTTGCCCTGTTCGTCGAGGCGGTCGTTGTAGAGCAGGTTGGGGGAGCCGACGAGGACGGTGTCGCCGTCGCCGGTGTCCTGGACGCGGAGCAGCGTCGGCCTGCCGTCGCTCGGGTAGCAGGCGTCGGTGCGCGACTCGGGAAGCGTCGAGGTGTACCGCTGGCCGCCGAGCACGACGCTCCCGGCGCGGACCGCGGCCGGGAGGGAGCAGTCGGGCTCCAGGTTCTTGGCGGGAGGTCCGGCGTCGCTGTCGACGCCAGGGACCAGCGTGCCGGCCGAGGCGGGGCCGGCGTCGAGCAGGACGGTGCGGCCTCCGGCGCCGGCCGTGGCGGACCGCAGGGTGTCCTGCTGAGCCGGGGTCAGGAGGTCGGGGGTGGTGACCAGAAGGGTGGTGTCCGGGCCCAGGTCGGCGGTGGCCTCGGTGAGCGTGGTGACCGGGCGGACCGAGACGCCCTGGCTCTTGAGGAGTTCGGCGGCGGCGCGGCTGCCGAGCTTGTCGGCGGAGCGCGGGTCGAGCTGGCCGTGCTGGTCCCCGGAGCGCACGGCGGCCAGGGCGATCGCGCCGATCACCAGGATGGCGAGACCGACGAGCAGTCCGCGGGTGCGGGTCCACACCTGACGGGCGGAGGCGGCGGTCGACGTCGGGCTCGTGGGCGTCCTGCTCATTCGGCGGCCCCCTGGGTGACGGCGTCGAGCCTCGGCTTCGCGCGCTCCAGGGCCGTGTCGAGTCGCTCCACCCGGCGGTACGCGGGCTCGTCCGCGCTGCGTCCGCCGTATGTGACGTCGTCGAACGCGCGGGCTGCCGCGCGCAGTTCGTCCGCGTGCTCGGGCAGCGTCCGGCCCGCCTCGGCGGCGGCCTCGTCGGAGGTGCGGCCCGGTCGCGGGTCGAGGAGGGTGCGCTCCTCCAGGGAGCGGACGACGGCGCGCATGCGCTCCTGGACGGCCTGGTTCCAGCGGGCGTCCGCCGCGTGCCGGTCCGCGGCGGCCCGGTGCTGGGCGGCCGTGCGGGGGCCTTCCTCGAAGAGGGAGTCCGCGGAGCCCGGCGTGCGCTGCGGGGTGCCGAGCCGCCACCACAGGGCGGCGATCAGGGCGATGACCACGACCCCGATGGCCACCAGGCCCAGTACGCCGCCGGGGCCGACGCCGGACGCCGCCGCGAACAGTTCGCCGACCCACTCCCAGAACTTGTCGAGCGCCCGCTGGAGCAGGCTCGGGTCGTTCTCGTGGTACAGCGGCTTGGACAGTTCCCGCTCCGCCGCCTCCCGGGCGGGGTCGCGGGGCGTGTCCACCGGCGCGTCGGTGCGGGCGCGGAGCAGCAGCCGCGCCGCGATCGTTCCCCCCGTGGTGATCACCCCGTCAGCTCCCGGCGGGGCCGGTGCCGGAAGCGGGGCCGGCGCCCGATGCGGCGGGGCCCTGACCGGTCAGGCCCGCGGCCCGTGCGAGTTCGATGTCGAGCGCCTCGCGGCGGATGCGCTGGTCGACGTAGAGCAGGACGACCACGCCGGCGGAGATCGGGTACGTGATCGAGGAGGCGATCACCGTTCCGATGCCGGTGACGATCAGGAAGGTCCAGCTGAACTCGGGGCTGCCGCCGGTCATCAGGCCCTGGAACATGTCGCCGTCGGCGATGAGCGCCACGATCATGAACGGGATCTCGATGATGGCCGCGACCAGGGCGGCGAGGATGCCCGTCAGCAGTTGGATGCCGAAGATCCGCCACCAGGAGCCGTTGACCAGCTTCGCAGAGCGCTTGAGCGACTCGATGATGCCCCGGCGCTCCAGCATCAGGGCGGGCGACGCCAGGCTGAAGCGGATCGCGAGCCACACGACGACGAGGACTGCGCCGATCCCGCCGACGGCGGCGAGGGTGCCGCCGGCGAGGTCGCCGATGAGCAGGCCGGGCACCAGGCCGACCGTCACGGCGACGGCGGCCCCCAGCGGCAGCAGCAGGGTCAGCCCGAACAGCTGGAGCAGCCGGGGGCGGGCCTCGCGCCAGGCGTCCGAGACGGTCACCCCCTGACCCAGGACGGAGCGGCTGATCACGACGGTGAGGAGGGCGGAGCTGACCAGGGTGGCGGCCAGGGCTATCAGCGCGGCCGGGATCGAGGCGATCAGCGCGGACTGAAGGCTGTCGGCGGTGTGCGCCAGCGCCTCGGACGGCGTCGCGTCCTGGCTGATCTGCGTCGGGGCGGGGACGGCGTAGCGCTGGACCAGGATCCTGCCGATCTCGGTGACCACCGCGACCGTGAGCGAGATGGCGAGCACCGGTCGCCAGTGGCGCCGCATGGTCGACACCGCGCCGTCGAGGATCTCGCCGATGCCCAGCGGGCGCAGCGGGATCACTCCGGGCTTCGCGACCGCGGGCTGCGGCGCCCAGCCGCCGCCTCCTCCCCAGCCCTGCGGAGGCTGCGGCGGGACCTGACCGGCTCCGGCGCCGGTCGGCGGCGACCACTGGCCCGCGGGCGGCTGTTCCTTCGACCACTGGACGCCCGGCTCGTTCGCGTCGGCGGGTCCGCCGGGAGACGGGACGGAGGCCCCGTCCCGACCGTCGGAGGGATCGGAGGGCGCAGATCCGGGCGAGGCCCAGCCCGGAGTGTCGTTCACAGTCGTCCACCTCGAGGATCGGTCGCGGGTCCGGCTCACCGAGCCGGCTCGGTCTCAGCGCGCGGCAGCCCCTGGGGGCGGCCGGCCGACCGCCATCGTGCCACGCGGGGCCCGCCCGCGGGCGGGGCCGGGGATCTCCTTCGCGGCTTCCTCGCGGCGGCCGCGGGGGGCAGATCGGGCGGATGGCTGACCAGTCCGTACAAACTCGCGCGTACGTGAGAGGACAAGGGTGGATGAACGACCGGTGATCTTCTGGCCGGTCGGGGTACGGTTCTGGCCGGCCACGGGGGCCACGGGGCGACTTGCGCGCCTGACGTCGACACTCACGGACGAGGTGGCCGGCGCCGGACGATCATGAGACGTCGGTGCTGGTCAGTGAGCTATCTCACCAGCCGCCTTGAGACTGATACGGAAATGGGATGATGTCGATATGAAGGGACGCGTTCTCGTCGTCGACGACGACACCGCTCTGGCCGAGATGCTGGGGATCGTACTGCGGGGCGAGGGCTTCGAGCCGTCGTTCGTAGCGGACGGCGACAAGGCACTCGCCGCATTCCGTGAAGCCAAGCCGGACCTGGTGCTGCTCGATCTCATGCTGCCCGGAAGGGACGGCATCGAGGTGTGCCGGCTGATCAGGGCCGAGTCCGGCGTGCCCATCGTCATGCTGACCGCCAAGAGCGACACGGTGGACGTGGTCGTGGGGCTCGAGTCCGGGGCCGACGACTACATCGTCAAGCCGTTCAAGCCGAAGGAGCTCGTCGCCCGTATCCGGGCGCGGCTGCGGAGGTCGGAGGAGCCTGCTCCGGAGCAGCTCGCCATCGGCGACCTCGTCATCGACGTGGCCGGCCACTCGGTGAAGCGCGACGGGCAGTCCATCGCCCTGACACCGCTCGAGTTCGACCTCCTGGTGGCCCTGGCCCGCAAGCCGTGGCAGGTGTTCACCCGCGAGGTCCTGCTGGAGCAGGTCTGGGGCTACCGGCACGCGGCCGACACCCGGCTGGTGAACGTGCATGTCCAGCGGCTGCGCTCCAAGGTCGAGAAGGACCCGGAGCGGCCGGAGATCGTCGTGACCGTCCGAGGCGTCGGTTACAAGGCCGGACCGAGCTGATCATGAGCACAGGCAGTACTGCTCCGAAGCCCGGGGAGCCGGGAGTCCGTACGGGGCGGGCTGCCGGGCCTCGGCGCGGGCCCTCGTGGTCCGGCCGTCTGCCGTTCGGCGGGCGGCTGCTTCACGACGGGGCGCCGGGTGGACCGGTTCTCCGGCTCTTCGCGCGCTGGGTGCGCCGTCCGCTGCTGCCTGCCGTACGGCTGTGGCGGCGGAACATCCAGCTGCGGGTCGTCGCGGCGACTCTGCTGATGTCGCTGGGCGTGGTGCTGCTGCTCGGGATCGTCGTCATCGGTCAGGTGCGCAACGGTCTGCTCGACGCCAAGGAGAAGGCCGCCCAGAGCCAGGCCGCCGGCGGTTTCGCGGCGGCGCAGGACCGGGCGAGCACCACCGCGCCGGGCGGGCAGGACGGCGGCCGGGCCGGTTCCTCGGTGAACTGGCGCTCCGAGCTGGTCGCCATGCTCGCCAGCGGCGGCCAGAGCGCCTACAACGTGGTCGCGCTGAGCCTCGAGTCCGAAGGGGCCGCGAGCCGCGGCGCCCGCGCCTCGGGCGAGGTCGACCCGACCACCAGCATCCCCGTCGACCTGCGGCACGGCGTGGCGCAAGGGGCGGGCACGTTCCAGACGTACGCGCGGATCCACTACACGAGCGGCAAGGCGTCCGAGCCGGGGCTCGTCGTGGGCAAGCGGCTCAACGACGCCGAGGGCACGCAGTACGAGCTGTACTACCTGTTCCCGCTGGCCCAGGAGGAGGAGTCCCTCGCCCTGGTCAAGACCACCCTGGCGACCGCCGGGCTGTTCGTCGTGGTACTGCTCGGGGCCATCGCCTGGCTCGTCGTGCGCCAGGTCGTCACGCCCGTGCGGATGGCGGCCGGCATCGCCGAGCGGCTCTCCGCAGGCCGCCTCCAGGAGCGGATGAAGGTTACCGGCGAGGACGACATCGCTCGGCTCGGCGAGGCTTTCAACAAAATGGCGGCGAACCTCCAGGGCAAGATCCAGCAGCTGGAGGAGCTGTCGCGGATGCAGCGGCGGTTCGTCTCGGACGTCTCGCACGAGCTGCGCACGCCGCTGACGACGGTGCGCATGGCCGCCGACGTCATCCACGAGGCGCGCAGCGACTTCGATCCGGTGACGGCGCGCTCGGCGGAGCTGCTCGGCGATCAGCTCGACCGCTTCGAGTCGCTGCTCGCCGACCTGCTGGAGATCAGCCGCTTCGACGCGGGCGCGGCGGCGCTGGAGGCCGAGCCGATAGACCTGCGCGTGGTCGTCCGGCGGGTCATCGGCGGCGCGGAGCCGCTGGCCGAGCGCAAGGGCGGCCGGATCGTCGTCGTCGGCGACGAGCAGCCGGTCGTGGCCGAGGCGGACGCCCGCCGGGTCGAGCGGGTGCTGCGCAACCTGGTCGTCAACGCCGTGGAGCACGGCGAGGGCAAGGACGTGATCGTGCGGCTGGCGTCGGCGGGCGGCGCGGTCGCCGTGGCCGTACGCGACTACGGGGTCGGGCTGAAGCCCGGCGAGGCGACCCGGGTCTTCAACCGCTTCTGGCGGGCCGACCCGGCCCGCGCCCGTACCACCGGCGGCACCGGCCTCGGCCTGTCCATCGCGGTGGAGGACGCGCGGCTGCACGGCGGCTGGCTGCAGGCCTGGGGCGAGCCGGGCGGCGGCTCGCAGTTCCGGCTGACCCTGCCGCGGACCGCGGACGAGCCGCTGCGCGGCTCCCCGGTCCCGCTGGAGCCCGAGGACTCGCGGCGCAACCGTGAGCAGGCCGCGGCCGGTGCCACGCAGGACGAGGCGCGGCGGCCGGCGGTGCCGACGCAGCCGGCCGGCG
>NZ_DATCVQ010000576.1:0-4092 GCF_036566765.1 Streptomyces sp. | reverse complement strand
TATGTCGGGGAGGATCCGGCGGAGCATCGTCGCGCTGATCGCCGGCCGTTTTCCGTCTGGTCCGTTGACCGCGTACAGCAGCTGCGCCCCGCGCTCGTCGGCGATCGCCTCCAGTTCCTCGCGCAGCGCCAGGTCCTCGGCTGTCCGGGCCCGGTACAGCAGCGTCAGGTCACGGCCCGCGCCCGGCAGGGTCTCGAACAGGGCCCGCAGCGGAGTGATGCCCGCTCCTCCCGCGATCAGCAGTACCTTGCCCCGGCTGCGGCGGGCCGCGGTCATCGAGCCGTACGGGCCCTCCGCCCACACCCGGGTCCCCGGCCTCAGCCCGACGAGCGCCGAACTGTGCCCGCCGACCGCCTTGACCGTGATCCGCAGCAGGTCGGGCCTCGGCGGCGCGGAGAGCGAGTACGGGTTCGCCGTCCACCGCAGCCCCTTGGCGAGGAAGCGCCAGCGGAAGAACTGGCCGGCCTCCGCGCCCAGCCGGTGCAGCCGCCGTCCGCGGATGTACACGGACACGACGCCCGGCGCCTCGGGAACGACCTCCTCGACCCGCATGCGGTGGACGAGGTTGAGGCGGATCGGCGTCAGCACGCGACACCACAGAAGCAGCGCGGCGACCGTCCCGTACAGCGCGTACCAGGCCGCGCGGGCGACGGAGTCGGCGTTGAACTCGGCGCCGGTAGCCAACTGGTGCCAGAACGCCAGGAACACCGCGAGATAGGCCAACAGGTGCAGGTAGTACCAGACCTCGTAGCGCATCCTGCGCCGTACCGCCCCCGCGGACACCAGCCCGACCAGGATCAGCAGCGCGGTCCCGACCGCCGCCTTGCCCATCTCGGCGTACTCGGTCACCAGGGACACTGTCTGCGGCACGACACCGATCCGCCCCTGGAGCGCGTACCCGTACACCGTCAGGACCACATGCGCGAACGTGAGGGAGAGCGCGTACCGACCGCTCGTCGCATGCCAGCGCGACACTCGGTCCGAACCCACCCGCCGCTCCAGGGCCGGGACGCGCGCCACCTGCACCATGACCAGCGCGATCACGTACCCGGCCAGCAGACCGGTGATGCGGCCCGCGTGGATGAGCCGGTCCCCTTGCTCGGGCAGCACCGCGTGCGTGTTCCGCCACCACAGCCACACCACCGCGCAGGCCCCGCCCCAGGCGAGCGCGAGCAGCGGTACCGCGGGCGAGCGACGACGACGAACACGGCGCTGCGCCTGCCGTCTGCCCGCTCGCCCGTAACGGATCGTGGCCACGAACGAAAACCTCCGGTTGCCGGGTGCCGGGCACCCTACCGGGCTCTGCCGTGCCCACGCTCAGGCGGCCGGCGTCCACGCCGCATTACCAGGCTCTACCCCTCTGCGCCGAAGGGCGCGCCTCCCGGCGGGTGCTGTCGCGCAGCTGTGATCCCGCCGGTAGGAACACACGGTGGTCCATCTGGCGGAGCTGTCCCCCATCTTTCGTGGTGGCGGTGACTGGAGTGAATCCCGCCTGGGTACCTCCAGGCGAAGCACACGGCGCCTGCGGAGGCGTCCCGCAGGCTTCGGACTGATACCGCAGCAAGGAGCAGCAGCATGAAGACCATGAAGGTGTACGCCAACCAGGGCTGGCAGGCCACCGGCGTCTACGGGGAAGACGACATCAACAGGGGCGTGCTCATCCAGGCAGACGGGGAATGGTCCTACAAGGCCGGCAAAACCTGCGGACCCGACGGCGCATCCTGGAGCGAGCCCGGCGTGAGCGCGTCCGGCGACACGTCCTTCGTCTACCCCGCAGACGGATCGACGGCAGGCCAGCTCCTCGGGCGTTGGGGCGAAGACGACGCGCGCATCATTCCTGTCGGCAAGCGCCGTTCCGAAGGCGGCTACCCCGGCTCCAGCAACCGACAGCTGTACCTGCGCATGAACGACCGCAAGGAGTACTACGAAGACAACTCCGGCCACCTCGAAGTCGTCATCGACACCTACGACCGCAGCCCCGACTCCCGCAACTACCGCTGGAACCGCCTCGGCCAGTACTGGGAACAGGTGTAGTGACAGCGCGACAGTGCAGGGCAGTCACCCGCAAACGCTGAACCCTGTGCTGCAAAGGCGCGATGAACGCTACGAGCTCGCCGCCTTCGTCGGCCGCCTCACCGCAGCCCAACTCTCTGGCCGCCACACTGGGCCCAGTTACATCTCTCTGGCTGGTCAGGCCCCACCGGTCGCCCCAAGGCGGCCGGGCGCTGCGGTGACGCGGCGGCCGGGCGCGTTCGTGGTTCTGAGGCCACCTGGCCGGGGGCCAAGCCCTCTGCTGCAAACCGCAGGTCGAGCCCCCGCGAGCGCCTCGCCGGCACCGACCCGTATGCCGAAGGCGCGGAGCGGTCCGGCGGCGACCCACTGTTCCCGGCAGTGCCGGAAGTACGCCTCAACGCCCTCGCGCGTGCCGGGGCCGCCGTTGAGCCAGCGAACCAGCTGCTCGTCCTCCCCCTTGAGATGCACCTCCACGTCGTCAAGGCGCAGCGGCGACAGCGTGATGATCCCGTCGGACAGCTTCACTTCATGCATCTGCTGATTCTCGGCGTCGAAGCCGCATCGCGTGCCACAACGTGCCAGTAGAGGCGGTAAACAGCGGACAACAAGGGGGCGAGGCAACGACGAGACAGCCGCCGTGAATCGACGTTTACGCAGGTCAGACAGCATATGGAGGCGCAAGTGCCGGGTGATTCCCAAGCTTATAGCGCGGGTTCGATTCCCATCATCCGCTCTTCTACGAAGCCCCAGGTCAGCGACCTGGGGCTTCGTCGTTGTCTAGATCTCTCGGGGGCTGTCGTGCCCTCCGCGTGCCCCATCGGCATCCGAATGCCGGGTGAGGAGGGCATGCCACTCGGGCCAGTCAGATGGCGGGAAGGGCCGGGGCTCATACACGCTCCGCCTCTTCCCGCTCATGATCAACGTCTCGCCATCCAGAGGATCACGAGTTCCACACCGTACGTAGCTGCTGCGCCTGTGGCGCCACGAACAAGGCCGTGGACCGCAGAGCGTGCCAGTGGACGGGATACGAGGCGGACGGCCGGCTTCGTAAAGGAGACACGGAACGTCCCCAGCCAGGGCCTCCATCGGGGGTACCGGGTCGACGGCAGGCCGGACTTGATCAGGCCTCGGCCACCGCACCCTCGACGACGCCCGCAACCCAGCCCGCACCCTGACCTGACGCATCGCGTCCGTGGGGTGCTGAACAGCCCTCCCGGAGGATCCGCCACCATGCAGGTCGCCGACTTCGGACCGGATCCGTCCCTGGGGCAGTAGCGGTTGTCACGCCGCACAGCTCAGGCCGGCAGTGCGGGCGGCCGTGCCACAACGTGCGGTGTAGGCCGCGGGGTGCCGAGGCGGGGTATTCCCAGGCGCATGTGAGCGCGATGGACTTTCCCGAAGAGGCCCCACGCGAAGCAAAGGCGGCGGCACCAGCGGCGAGAGCGGGCATGCCTTTGCTGAGCTGGGTGACTCTGGCGATGATGACGACCGCTTCGGTGGCCAGCCTGCGTGCCGCGCCGACGATGGCGGTGTACGGACTCGCCTGCGTGTTTCTGTATCTCGTCCCGGCCATCTGCTTCCTGCTGCCCACCTCACTGGTGTCGGCGGAGCTGGCGTCCGGCTGGTCCGGCGGTGTCTATCGCTGGGTCAGCGAGGGCCTGAGCAAGCCGCTCGGCTTCCTTGCCGTCTGGTGCCAGTTCGCGATGACGATCTTCTACTATCCAAGCCTGCTTGCCTTCGTCGCGAGCACGCTCGCCTACGTCATCAACCCGGCGCTGGCTTCCAACGGCGCCTACACGGCCATCGTCATCATGGTTCTGTACTGGACAGGCGTCTGGATCTCCTCCCGTGGCACCAAGGCGCTCTCCGGCCTCGCATCCTGGGGCCTGATCATCGGCACCCTCGTTCCAGGCACCCTTCTGGTGGTCCTCGGCATGGTCTTCCTCGGTCAGGGCAACCCCTCCGCGGCGCCCATGGCCGCGAGCCACATCCTCCCGCCGTGGACGGGCATCGCCAGCCTGGTGCTGATCGTCAACAACTTCCTCAGCTACTCGGGCATGGAGATGAACGCCGTCCATG
>NZ_DATCVQ010000575.1:0-5589 GCF_036566765.1 Streptomyces sp. | reverse complement strand
CGCCGTAGACCTCGGGGGCGGCACCGTACGCGCCCCCGGGCACCGGGAGCGCTGCGGGCGGCGCGCCGTAGGCCTGGGGCGCCGGTGCCGGAGGCTGCGGCGGCGGTGGAACGGGACCGGGCGCGGAGCCGGCGCTGACAGCCACGGGCGCGGATCCGGGCCCGACAGCGGGCCGTGGGCCCGCCGTGTCGAACCCGGCGAACAGGTCGGCGAGCCCCGCCGGCGGCTCGCGCCAGCCGGACGGCGTGGGGGCGGGCTGACGGCGTCCGATCCGGATCGAGCGGAGCCTCGGCAGGTCGGTGCGGCGCCGCAGGTCGGCGGTGGCCAGGGCGAGCCGTACGCCGGTCCAGTCCTCGCCGGTGCGCTGGGCGACCGAGGCGCGCAGCACCAGCCGGCCGCCGCCCTCGCCCTGACGGTGGGTGAGGCGGTACGCCGGTACCCAGACCGCGCCCGGCACCCCGTACTCCACCTCCACCTCCGTGTCACCGGTGCCGGAGAGGGTCAGGACCGCGGAGACCGTGGCGTCCACGCGCGCCGACGGCGCGTCGGTGGAGGCGCGGTTCAACTTGTCCGCGGCCACAGTGAGTTCGTGCTCGGCGCGCTGCAGAGCCTCCTCCAGCTCGGCGAGGCGGGCGTGCAGCCCCGTGAGCCGGTCGTCGACGAAGTCGGCGAGCTGCAGCCACGCGTCGACGGGTGTGCGCCGGTGCGGGTCGTCGCGCTTGCGGGGCGGCGGGACCGGGTGCAGCGCCCTGACCTCCGCGATCAGACTCAGCTGCCGATTGCGACGACCTTCCGCCGCCTCGTACGCGTCGCGCAGTCGCTCCACCTCGCGCCGCAACTCACTGGATGCGCCGACGGAGGGCGGCTCGGCCTCGACCTCCACCCGGGCCTCGGTGACGCGCACGCCGGAGGCGCCGAGGATGCGGGCGCGCAGTGAGTCCGGGTCCATCGAGCGGGGGAGTCCCGTCACCCGCACCCGGCCGTCCGGCGGCACAGTGCCCCGGGCCAGGCGGTGGCAGAGCGCGCCCCGCGCGTACACCACGACCGAATCGAGGGTCGATCCCCACCTCTGTACCGGCTCCGCCGTCATGTGCTCCGCCCCCGTCGCGTCCATGCCGAGCGAAGCCTACGCCCGTGGAGCGCAGGCAACGAAATCCGTAGTTGAAGCGATCCAAGGCCATTGATTCGAAAGTTATCGAAGGGTTTTACTTCAAGAAACATGGCCTTCGGGCTTGCGTGGTGCCATGCCCGTCCGCAAGGATCTGACTCCGGCCGGGGCCGTTTCGCCTCGGCCCCCTCACGCCTCCATGTGTGGACGCCTGGCCGCGCACCGGCAACCCCGTGCCGCCATCCCGTGAACCGCCTGATCCGCGCGGTCGCCCGGACACACCCGTCGAGGCTCTCCGCGCGACCCGGCGTCGCGCCCCCTCTCATCCCCCCGCTCATTCCCTCTCATTCACCTACCCCCAAGGCAAGGCAGAGATGGCACCACTGGCCTCGCGCCGACGACCCCTCACCACCGTGCACCCGGTGGACGAGGTCCTCCCGCTCCCCACCCTCGCGCTCTACGGCTTCCAGCACGTCCTGGCGTTCTACGCCGGTGCGGTGCTCGTACCGGTGATCCTCGGCAACAGCCTCGGGCTCTCGAAGCAGGAGCTCGTCTACCTCATCAACGCCGACCTGGTCACCGCCGGGATCGCCACCATCATCCAGGCGTGGGGCTTCTGGCGGATCGGAGCCCGGCTTCCGCTCGTGCAGGGCGCGACCTTCACGGCCGTCTCGCCCATGATCGCCATCGGGCAGGGCGCGGGCGGCGGCACCGCCGGACTCCTGGTGGTGTACGGCGCGGTGATCACCGGAGGCGTCGCCGCGTTCCTCTTCGCCCCGTTCGCCGGGCGGCTGACCGCGTACTTCCCCCCGATCGTCACGGGCACCCTCCTCACCGTCATCGGCATCGTCCTCATCCCGGTGGCGCTCCAGGACGTCGGCGGCGGCGCGGCGCTGATCGGCGGGCACGGCTACGGAGACCCCGCCAACCTCGCGTACGCGGGCGGGACCCTCCTGTTCATCCTGCTGGTGATGCGGTTCGGCGGGCCGTTCCTGCGCAGCGTCGCGGTCCTGCTCGGACTGGTGGGCGGAACCGCCGTCGCGTGGCTGCTCGGCGACGCCGATCTCGGGGCGGTCGACGGGGCCGACTGGCTGGGCGTCAGCACCCCGTTCCATTACGGCATGCCGCACTTCTCGGTCTTCCCCATGCTGGCCATGGTCGTCGTCATGCTCATCACCATGGTGGAGACCACCGGAGACGTGTACGCCATGGGCGAGATCACCGGCCGGAAGGTCGACGGCGACACGGTCAGCCGTGCGCTGCGGGCCGACGGCGTCGCCACCGTCCTCGGCGGAGTGTTCAACTCCTTTCCGTACGTGGCGTTCGCGGAGAACATCGGCCTGGTCCGGATCTCCCGTGTCACCAGCCGGTTCGTCGTGGTCGCGGCCGGCGTGTTCATGATCCTGCTCGGCCTGGTGCCGAAGGCCGGCGCGGTGGTGGCGTCCGTCCCCCACCCGGTGCTCGGCGCGGCGGCCGTCGCGATGTTCGGCATGGTCGCCACGGTCGGCATCCAGATCCTCGGCAAGGTCGACCTGCGGGAGGAGCGCAACGCCATCATCCTGTCCGTCAGCCTCGGCGCCGCGATGCTCCCGACGGCCGTTGCGCCCTTCTTCGAGCGCCTGCCCACCGAAGTGCGGGCGGTCCTGGGCAGCGGGATCACGCTCGGCACGCTGACGGCGGTGCTCCTCAACCTGTTCTTCCACGTGTTCGAGAGCCGTCGCGACCGCCAGGACATCGACTGGGACGGCCTGGCCGCGTACGACGACGGGACAGGCCCGCAGACCGCCACGGCCCGCTGACCCGTTCCCGCTCCACGGGGCCCGCCGCTCCGTGGAGCCGCCCACCGAGGTGATCCGCACGTGTCCCACCCCCCGTTCTCCCCTGCCCAGGCCCGGGCCGCCCGTCTCCGCATCGGCCTGACGCCCGATCACGTCGTATCCGCCATGGCCCAGTTGGGGATACACCTTCCGGTGCAGGTCGTCACGCTGTGGGAGTCGGGGGCGGTGGCGCCTTCGGAGGCCGAACTCTTCGCCCTGGCCAACGCGCTGTGGTGCCCCGTGCCGGAGCTCATGGGCGTGCGGCCGAGATCCCTGCGCGAGCATCGCCTGGCCCGGCAGTTCAGCGCCGAGAGGCTGGCCCTGCGCATCGGCATGGACGTACACGACTACGCCCGCGCCGAGAACGAGCACCGCTGGAACGGAACCGACCGGCAGACCCTGATGCTGGCGGACGCCCTGGACCTCGAACACGGCGAACTGCTGCGCGTCATCGGCGGGGCGGGCGAGCTCGACGGCCTGCTCCGCCAGGCCGTCGAAGGCCGCTGGAAGCAGTACACCGCCTCGCTCGCCCGGCTCGTCGGCGCACCCGAGCGCAGAGTGGCGCAGGCGCTGCGCACCCTGCACGCGGAGTACGGGCGGTTCAACGAGCGCTACATGGGGCATCTCGTCGCCCGCAGCGACGATGCCCGGCTCAAGGAGATCGCCACGGAGCGCGCGGCGTGGCTGCTCGCCCTGTCGGACCGCTTCCTGCACCTCGTCGGGCACGACGCCCGCCCGTCGCCATGACATTTCAGAGGCTGTCCAGGCCGTCCTCGCGGACCCGGAGGGCCAGGTCGATCTTCGTGTACGCCGGCCTGCCCGCCAGCCGGTACTTGGACTTGACGCGGCTGAGATAGTCCTTGGCCGTGTTCGGGGTGACACCGGCCCGGCGTGCGGCGGACTTCAGGGTCATCCCGGACGCGTAGTCCAGCAGGATCCGCAGCTCCTTGGGGGCGAGCCGCGGTCCGGACGGCCTGGCCGGCTCCGGCGGGAGCCCGCCGCCATCGGCGATCCGCTGCATCCACCAGGGCAGGGCGGCGGCCCCGAAGTCGTTGCTGAACACCTCGGGCCGGCGGCCGCAGCGGTACACGTCGTCGCGGATGCCGCCGTGGACCCGGAAGCCGAGGCCGCGGACCAGGGCCTGGTACTCGGGGCTGGCGGTGGAGACGATCAGACGTCCGCCGTCGACGGCCTGCCCGAGGACGTGCCGCAGCAGGCGGCCGCGAGCGGCCGGATCGGGGCAGTGCGCGGCTCCGAGGAAGAGCCCGCCGCCGGCCAGGGCGCCGCTGTGCTGCTGGAGCAGCGACTCGACGCCGTCCGCCGTCCGCTCGTTGATCGGCATCAGGCTGGCCACGCCGATCGCCCGGCCGTCCCGGTCGCGTGCGAGGTGGAAAGCGGAGATGTCGTCCGAGGCCCAGCGCTCGGTGAGACGGTCGCAGCGGCGCGGGTCGAAGCCGCTGTGCGCGGCCCACTGGCGCATCAGTCGCCCGATGTCGTCGGCGTCGTCGGGGCGGGCCGTGCGGAAGTCCACGAGACGCTCGCTGGCCGGGAACAGCTCGCGTCGCAGCAGGGGGTCGCCGGTGAGGAAGAGGCCCTGTTCGGCGAGCTGGGCGCGCTCTTCGCGGTCGCGGGCGCGGGTGAGCAGATTGAGGCGGTAGTCGCGGGCGCGGATCCGGACGGTCTCGTGCGCCTCCGGCTGCCGCCACCGGTACGCGAGTTCGAGCACCGTACGGAACGGCTCGGCGATGCGGAGTCCGAGGGCGTCGCGGTGGACGACGCTGAGCCCGGCGAGCGAGGCGAAGTGGTCGGGCCCGCCGGGCAGGAGCTTCTCGTCGGCCGCCCCCACGGTGGCCAGCAGCCGTAAGGCGTGCTGCCGACGACGGCCGGGCAGCTCGCGACCGAGTCGTACCAGGATCTCCTCGGCGATCAGGTCGGCGACCGCACCGGGCGAGCTCGCCGGGACGCCGGAGCCCAGAGCACGGCAGGCGGCGTCCGCGAGCAGGGGGATGCCGTCGGCGAGCCGGGTGACCAGCGAGCGTCCCCTGGAGTCCGCGATCCCGGCCGCCCGGGTGGCGATCCAGCCGGCGCAGACGGGTGGCACGGCGACCGTGACGGTGCCCGAGCCGGCCCAGGAAGGATCGGACAGGATCGGTCGACGGGTGACCACGACCACGGTGGGGCGCTCGGCCCGCGCGCTCTCGAGCTCCTCGCGCAGCGACTCAAGGCGCTGTCGCCCGTCGACGCTGTCGACCACCAGGGTGCGGGTGGGATCGGCGTCGGTCAGCGCTCTGCGCAGTACAGGCAGTGCGTCAGGCCGATCGAGGTCCACCGCCGACGCGTTCTCCAGGCCGGCCGCCAGCCGGGACTTCCCGACTCCCAACGGTCCGGTCAGGTTGACCAGCGGATGCGCGGCGGCCGCAACTCGTAACTCGTTCAAGACCGTTGATCTGTTCCCCCCGGAACCGCGCACGCATCCCCCGTCTCCACGTGAGCCCCATGACTTCTCCATGTGAGCTTCATGACTCGGCCGAGGACTGTACCGATCACGCAGCCGTCCGCCCAGACCTGACACAAGCCGATTCGTCCGGGCACGTGATGCCGCCGCCCGCAAGCCGTCCAAAAGGGTGGGTACAGCCGGTCGGTGCGTCGCCGTTAGCTTTCTTG
>NZ_DATCVQ010000574.1:0-7842 GCF_036566765.1 Streptomyces sp. | reverse complement strand
GTTACATTCCGAACCCGGAAGCTAAGCCTTTCAGCGCCGATGGTACTGCAGGGGGGACCCTGTGGGAGAGTAGGACGCCGCCGAACAATCATTGTGGGAAAGCCCCGCACCTCATGGTGCGGGGCTTTTCTGCGTTCAGGGGCCGTCTTCCTCGCACCCCTGTGCACGGGTGCGGCGTGGCTGCCGGTAAGGTCAGGGGGCATCATTGGCTCGTTTCCCACAGGAGGCCCCCGGATGGAGGTCCAGGAGACTCGCGTTCAGACGGACCGGGTCCTCACCATCCCCAACATCCTCAGCATGGCGCGACTCGCTGCCGTGCCGCTCTTCCTGTGGCTGATTCTCCGTCCCGAGTTCGGCGGCCCCAACAGCGATGGCTGGGCCTTGCTGCTTCTCATGTTGAGCGGGGTCAGTGACTATCTGGACGGGAAGCTCGCCCGGCGCTGGAACCAGGTCAGCAGTCTCGGCCGGCTGCTCGATCCCGCCGCGGACCGGCTGTACGTCCTTTCCACGCTGCTCGGACTCACCTGGCGGGAGATCCTTCCGCTCTGGCTCACCGCCGCCCTTTTGGCGCGGGAGCTGATGTTGCTGGTGATGGTGGGAATCCTTCGTCGGCACGGGTATCCGCCGCCGCAGGTGAACTTCCTCGGAAAAGCTGCGACGTTCAACTTGATGTACGCGTTCCCGCTGCTTCTGCTCAGTGACGGAGAGGGGTGGCTTGCGTCACTCGCTGAAGTTTTCGGGTGGGCGTTCGCCGGATGGGGTACAACTCTCTATTGGTGGGCAGGGATCCTCTACGTGGTCCAGGTCCGCCGCCTCGTCAAGGCGGACACCGAGGCCGATTGAGCCTGTCTGTCCCGTGCCGTGCAGTGTCGCCGGCACCTGCGATGACGCAAGAGGGCCCCTGTGCGGATGGGTGAAGTCGGCTAACCGTCGTCTCTCAAGGAGGACGCGCCCGACATGAAGGCCGTAGTAATGGCTGGTGGCGAAGGAACGCGACTTCGCCCGATGACCTCGAGCATGCCCAAACCGCTTCTGCCGGTCGCCAACCGGCCGATCATGGAGCATGTGCTGCGCCTGCTCAAGCGGCACGGTCTAACCGAGACCGTCGTCACCGTGCAGTTTCTCGCCTCCCTCGTCAAGAATTACTTCGGCGACGGCGAGGACCTCGGAATGGAGCTCTCGTACGCCAATGAGGAGAAGCCACTCGGTACTGCCGGGAGCGTGAAGAACGCCGAGGAGGCTTTGAAGGACGACGCCTTCCTCGTCATCTCCGGAGACGCGCTCACAGACTTCGATCTCACCGATCTGATCGCCTTCCACAAGGAGAAGGGCGCGCTGGTCACCGTATGTCTGACGCGGGTGCCCAATCCGCTGGAATTCGGGATCACGATCGTCGACGAGGAAGGAAAGGTCGAGCGTTTCCTGGAGAAGCCGACCTGGGGCCAGGTCTTCTCGGACACCGTGAACACCGGCATCTACGTCATGGAGCCGGAGGTCTTCGACTATGTCGAGGCCGACGTCCCGGTGGACTGGTCCGGTGATGTCTTCCCGCAGTTGATGAAGGAAGGCAAGCCGATCTACGGCTATGTCGCCGAGGGCTACTGGGAGGACGTCGGCACCCACGAGAGCTACGTCAAGGCGCAGGCCGATGTGCTCGAGGGCAAGGTCCAGGTAGAGCTCGACGGGTTCGAGATGGCGCCCGGGGTGTGGGTCGCCGAAGGGGCGGAGGTCCATCCGGACGCCGTGCTGCGCGGGCCGCTCTACATCGGGGACTACGCAAAGGTCGAGGCCGGCGCGGAGATCCGCGAGCACACCGTCGTCGGGTCGAACGTGGTCGTGAAGTCCGGCGCCTTCCTGCACAGGGCCGTGGTGCACGACAACGTCTACGTCGGGCAGCAGAGCAATCTGCGCGGCTGTGTCATCGGGAAGAACACCGACATCATGCGGGCCGCCCGGATCGAGGACGGGGCGGTCATCGGTGACGAGTGCCTGATCGGTGAGGAATCGATTGTTCAGGGGAACGTACGCGTCTACCCGTTCAAGACGATCGAGGCCGGCGCCTTCGTCAACACCTCCGTCATCTGGGAGTCACGCGGCCAGGCGCACCTGTTCGGGGCGCGCGGGGTGTCCGGCATCCTCAATGTGGAGATCACGCCCGAGCTGGCCGTCCGGCTGGCGGGGGCGTACGCGACGACGCTGAAGAAGGGCGCGACGGTCACGACCGCGCGTGACCACTCGCGTGGCGCGCGGGCGCTGAAGCGAGCGGTGATCTCGGCGCTGCAGGCCAGCGCCATCGATGTGCGAGACCTGGAGAACGTGCCGCTGCCGGTGGCGCGGCAGCAGACGGCGCGGGGCAGTGCCGGCGGGATCATGTTGCGGACGTCGCCGGGTGTGCCGGACTCCGTGGACATCATGTTCTTCGACGAGCGAGGGGCGGACCTCTCGCAGGCCGGGCAGCGCAAGCTGGACCGGGTGTACGCGCGGCAGGAGTACCGGAGGGCGTTCCCCGGCGAGATCGGCGACCTGAGCTTCCCGGCGAGCGTCTTCGACTCGTACACGGGGTCCCTGCTGCGGCAGGTGGACACCTCGGGGATCGCCGAGGCCGGGCTGAAGGTCGTCGTGGACGCTTCCAACGGCAGTGCAGGGCTTGTTCTGCCGAGCCTGCTCGGCCGGCTCCAGGTGGACTCGCTGGTGATCAACCCGGGTCTCGACGAGTCGCGGCCGACGGAGTCCGTCGAGGCCCGGCGGCAGGGTCTGGTGCGGCTCGGGGAGATCGTGGCGTCGGCGCGGGCGGCGTTCGGGGTGCGGTTCGACCCGGTGGGCGAGCGGCTGTCGCTGGTGGACGAGCGGGGCCGGATCGTCGAGGACGACCGGTCGCTGCTGGTGATGTTGGACCTCGTGGCCGCCGAGCGGCGGTCGGGCCGGGTGGCGCTGCCGGTGACGACGACGCGGATCGCCGAGCAGGTGGCGGCGTACCACGGCACGCAGGTGGAGTGGACGACGACCTCGCCGGACGATCTGACGCGGGTCGGCCGCGAGGAGTCGACGATCTTCGGCGGGGACGGGCGCGGCGGGTTCATCGTGCCGGAGTTCAGCAGCGTCTTCGACGGGGCGGCGGCCTTCGTGCGGCTGATCGGTCTGGTGGCGCGTACGCAGCTCACGCTGAGCCAGATCGACGCGCGGATCCCGCGGGCCCATGTGATCAAGCGGGACGTGCCGACGCCGTGGGCGGTGAAGGGCCTGGTGATGCGCCGGGTGGTGGAGGCGGCCGGGGACCGGTTCGTGGACACGACCGACGGCGTGCGGGTGGTGGAGGCGGACGGGCGCTGGGTGATGGTGCTGCCCGACCCGGCCGAGGCCGTCACCCGTCTGTGGGCGGAGGGCCCCGACGACACCTCGGCGCAGGCCCTGCTCGACGAGTGGTCGGCGGTCGTGGAGGGTGCCGGACGGTGACCCTGTGACGGGTGTGCCGGGTGGGGTCCGTAGGGGGCCCGCCCGGCGCACCGGTGGGGCCATTCGGCGGTAGCAGCTGCGACGTGCGACGATGTGCGGCATGTCGCAGCAGCCCCCCGATCGGAGCACCGGCTCCCCGCCTCCGCGTCCCGACGCGTCTATGTCGCTGCTGAACAACGTGATGGACCACGCCCTGGACGACGGCTATGCCGAGGCGACGGCCCGGCGGGCGGCGGAGGGCGGCGGTCTGCCGCGTCCGCTCCGCGCCAAGCTGGGGCTCGCCGCGGGTCTGGTCCTTGCGGCCGCGGTCGTCACTCTGGGTGCGGCGCAGGCGCAGGTAGCGGCTCCGATTCTGGCGAAGGAGCGGCAGGAGCTGATCGGCCGGATCGACTCGGAGACGGCGGCCGCGGACGGGCTGGAGCAGGACGTCGAGGAGATCCGCGCCGAGGTGGGGGAGCGGCAGCGCAAGGCCCTGGAGGAGCACGGCGGGGACCAGGCGGAGCTGGTGGCACTGCTCTCGGGTGCGACGCCGGTGCGCGGGCCGGGCGTGAAGCTGGTCGTCGACGACGCCAAGGGCGCCGAGGACGGCGGGGGCGGGCCGCGCGAGAGCGCCGGCTTCGCCGACACGGGGCGGGTGCGGGACCGGGACATGCAGCGGGTGGTGAACGGGCTGTGGCAGGCCGGCGCGGAGGCTGTGGCGATCAACGGCCAGCGGCTGACCTCGCTGTCGGCGATCCGTGCGGCCGGTGACGCCATACTGGTCGACAACCGTCCGCTGGTGCCGCCGTACACGGTGCTGGCGGTGGGGGACGGGCAGCGGCTGAGCACCGCCTTCCAGGACAGTGCCGACGGCCAGTACCTGCATGTGCTCCAGGAGAACTTCGGGATCCGCAGCAGCATCGCCGTCGAGGACGACGTGCGCCTGCCGGCCGCGCCGAGCCTGATCGTACGTACAGCTGAGCCGAGGGGCGCCGGGGCCGGGAAGGCCACCGGAGAGGCTTCGGCCGACACAGGGAAGGGCACATCTTGATCGCGGTACTGGGCCTCGTCGTGGGAGTCGTGGTCGGACTGTTGGTCCGGCCCGAGGTGCCTGCGGTGGTCGAGCCCTATCTTCCGATCGCCGTGGTCGCGGCTCTGGACGCGGTGTTCGGCGGCCTGCGGGCGATGCTCGACGGGATCTTCGTCGACAAGGTCTTCGTGGTCTCCTTCCTGTCGAACGTGGTCGTGGCCGCGCTGATCGTGTTCCTCGGAGACAAGCTGGGCGTGGGCGCGCAGCTGTCGACGGGTGTGGTGGTCGTGCTCGGCATCCGGATCTTCTCTAACGCGGCCGCCATCCGGCGGCACGTGTTCCGGGCGTGAGGCCGATGAGCTCGGACGAGACCCCTCAGGGGACGCCCCAGGAGTCGCCGGAGCCGGCCGCCGGGAAGGCGCAGCCGGAGCAGACCGGTCGTCAGCGGCTGGCCGCCGGGCTGTGGCCGCCGCGGCTGAGCCGGGCCCAACTCGTCGTCGCCCTGCTGCTGTTCGTGCTCGGGCTCGGCCTGGCCATCCAGGTCCGCTCGACCAGCGACAACAGCGCCCTGCGGGGCGCCCGCCAGGAGGACCTGGTCCGCATCCTCGACGAGCTGGACGACCGCACCCAGCGCCTTGAGGACGAGAAGACCCGGCTCGAGAGCCAGCGCTCCGAGCTGGAGAGCAGCTCCGACCAGGCGGAGGAGGCCCGCAAGCAGACGCGGGAGAAGGAGCGCCAGCTCGGCATCCTGGCCGGCACGGTCGCCGCCGAGGGGCCGGGCATCACGCTGACCGTCACGGACGGCGCGGGCGCGGTCGAGTCCGACATGCTGCTCGACGCGATCCAGGAGCTGCGCGCGGCGGGCGCCGAGGCGATCCAGGTGAACGACGTCCGGGTGGTCGCGGACAGCTACTTCTCGGGCGGTGACGGCGACATAGAGGTCGACGGGAAGAAGATCGACGCCCCGTACGTCTTCAAGGTCATCGGCAAGCCCGAGGACCTGGAACCGGCGCTGAACATCCCCGGCGGTGTCGTGCAGACACTGGAGAAGGAGCAGGCCACCGCCACGGTGACCCGCTCGGGCAAGATCGTCGTAGATGCCTTGCGACCGGCGGAGCGGCCTGACTACGCTCGGTCGTCATCGCAGTGAGGCGGGGGTTCATGGGGGAAGCGGGACAAGGGCGTGAGGTTGCGGGGGGTCGCCGCATGCAACGCCCGGTGCGTGGTGGAAACTGTCCGGAGGTTACGGACGTTGTGAAGATGTCCGGGTCGGCAGGTGTGTTGAGTCAGGGTTCGTCCTGCCCCACGGGCGGGTCTGTTTCGGTCAAGGGGAATCGCCCGTGAAGTTGTTTGCGAAGTTGTTCGGCAAGAGCGCACGCGAGGACGGCGGCAGCGCCAAGCACCGCGCGCCGCGCCAGGCCCAGAGCGAGGAACAGCAGGCCGAGCGGCCGCTCTTCCGCGACGAGGTCGGTGGGCAGGGCGGTGACATTCCGGGCGGACAGGGCGCGTCTTCTGTTGACCCTGCCGGTCCCGGCCGCATAGGTTTCGGAGAACCATCAACCTCAAGTGCGGGTGGAGGGTCTGTCCCCGACCCGTATGCGACCCACGCCTCCGCGGGGCAGCCGCGGCAGGAGGATGCGTCCATGCCGGTGTGTACGAGGTGCGGCCACCGCAATGCCGCGGACAGTCGGTTCTGCTCCAACTGCGGCGCGCCCTTGCGCGGTGCCCCGGCCGAGCGCGCGTCGGAGACGACGTCCACGATCTCGATCTCGGGTCTGGAGGCGTACGACGCGGAGGTCACCGGTCAGACCGCCGTCCCGTCCCTGTCGCCCGAGGCGCAGGCCGCCGTCGACGCGCTGCCGGCCGGTTCGGCGCTGCTCGTGGTGCGCCGCGGCCCGAACTCGGGCAGCCGCTTCCTGCTCGACGGCGAGCTGACCACGGCCGGCCGCCACCCGCAGAGCGACATCTTCCTGGACGACATCACCGTGTCGCGCCACCACGTGGAGTTCCGTCGGCAGCCCGACGGCGGCTTCACCGTGGGTGACGTCGGCAGCCTCAACGGCACGTACCTCAACCGCGAGCCGATCGAGACCCCGATCCGGCTCAACAACGGCGACGAGGTCCAGATCGGCAAGTACCGGCTGGTGTTCTACTCGAGCCAGCGGGGCGTGTGACCCCTCCGGGAACCCTTCAGGGAAGGTCCATGCTGCGAACACCGACGGGCGGTGCCGGTCACGGCACCGCCACCGCGGGCGACCGGCTGGTCAGCATCGGGACGGTGCTGAGCCAGCTGCGCGACGAGTTTCCCGAAGTGACCATCTCGAAGATCCGGTTCCTGGAGGCCGAGGGGCTGGTAGAGCCGCAGCGGACCGCCTCCGGCTACCGCAAGTTCAGCCCGCAGGACGTGGAGCGGCTCGCCCAGATCCTGCGGATGCAGCGCGACCACTACCTCCCGCTCAAGGTGATCCGCGAGCACCTCGACGCGCTCGCCCGGGGCGAGCAGATCCGGCTTCCCTCGCCGAGCCCGCAGCGGGACCTGCTCGACGGGGCCTGGGATCCGGAGCAGGACCGTCCGACGGCCGCGCGGATCGGCCGGGCCGAACTGCTGGCCGCCGCCGAGGTCACCGAGGAGGAGCTCGCGGAGTGGGAGTCGTACGGACTGCTCGTTCCGGGGCCTGAGGGCGGGTACGACTCGGAGGCCGTCAATGTGGCCAGACTTGTCGCGGATCTGGGGAGATTCGGTTTGGAACCGAGGCACCTCCGGGCGGTGAAGGCGGCTGCGGATCGCGAGGCCGGTCTGGTCGAGCAGATGGTCGCTCCGCTGCGCCGGCACCGGAATCCGCAGACCAGGGCGCATGCGGAGGCCACCGCGAAGGAATTGGCCGGGCTCTCCGTGCGGCTTCACGCCGCACTGGTCCAGACCGCTCTGGGGCTCCGGCTGCAGTGATCTTGTCGGGGCCCGACTATCCAAACCGGTCGGGCACGTCCTAGGGTTGCTGTGTGAACGAGCTCGACGTTGTGGGTGTCCGGGTGGAAATGCCCTCGAACCAGCCGATCGTGCTCCTGCGTGAAGTGGGAGGCGACCGGTACCTCCCCATCTGGATCGGACCCGGTGAGGCGACCGCGATCGCTTTCGCCCAGCAGGGCATGGCTCCTGCCAGGCCGCTGACGCACGACCTCTTCAAGGACGTTCTGGAGGCGGTGGGCCAGGAGCTCACCGAGGTGCGCATCACGGACCTGCGTGAAGGGGTCTTCTACGCGGAGCTGGTCTTCGCCAGCGGTGTCGAGGTGAGCGCCCGGCCGTCCGACGCGATAGCGCTGGCGCTGCGCACCGGGACGCCGATCTATGGCAGCGACGGCGTGCTTGACGACGCCGGCAT
>NZ_DATCVQ010000573.1:0-2290 GCF_036566765.1 Streptomyces sp. | reverse complement strand
CGCCTCGGTGGTCGGTGGGCGGCGCCCCGGGTGCGGTGCGCCGCGGGCTTCGCCTCGCCCCGGCCCCCGCCCCGGCCCCGCGCGGGCTTCGTCGTTCTCGGTCGTTTCCCCGTGGCGGCGTGGTGTTCAAGTGGTGTTTGTTCGGGGGCGGGAGGGTGCGTGCATGCCCCTCAATCGGAGAGATTTCGCCAAGCAGTCCGCTGCCGCGGGTGCGGCCCTCGCGCTGACCGGGTCCGTCGGTGCGTTGGCCAGTGCGCCGGGTGCGCTCGCTGCCTCGCAGGAGGAGGAGGGCGGCCGGGAGCTCGGGTACGGGCCGCTCCTCGAAGACCCGGAGGGCGTGCTCGCGCTGCCCGCCGGGTTCTCGTACCGGGTCCTCACCCACAGTGGCGTGACCACCCTGGAGTCCGGGGAGTTCACGCCGTCCAACCACGACGGCACCGCCTCCTTCGCCGGGCCCCGCGGCACGACCTTCCTGGTCAACAACCACGAGCTCAAGGGCCCCCGGTCCAAGTGGAAGCACCCCGTCCCGCTCACCGAGGGCCTGGTCTACGACCCCGCCGCGTCCGGCGGCTGCACCGTCGTCGAGGTGCACCGCGACGGCACGGTCGCTGAGTGGGTCGGCATCGCCGGGACGTCCACCAACTGCGCCGGCGGCCGCACCCCTTGGGGCACCTGGCTCACCTGCGAGGAGAACTCCGACCTCGCCGGCGAGAACGGCATGACCAAGGATCACGGCTACGTCTTCGAGGTCGCCCCGCAGGACCGCCGCGCCAACCGCGACCCGAAGCCGATCAAGGCCTTCGGCCGGTACGACCACGAGGCCGTCGTGATCGACCCCAAGCGCGGCCACGCCTACCTCACCGAGGACGCCGCCAAGCCGAACGGCCTGTTCTTCCGCTGGGTCCCGCCGCACGGCTTCGAGCACGGCCGCGGCCGGCTGCGCGCCCTCGCCGACGACGCGGGCGTGCTCCAGGCCCCCGCGTGCTACGACGCCGGCGGCCGGTTCGTCGACGACCTGTCCCGCGCGACGGCCATCGGCACCGTGTACGGCGTCGACTGGGTCGACGTCCCGGACCGCGACGGCCGCACCACCGACGTCCGCGAGCAGTTCGGCCCCGGCGAGGTCACCCGCGCCCGCAAGCTGGAGGGCATGTGGTGGGGCGACGGGGGCACGTACATCGTCTCCTCGTACGCCCGCGAGGAGAGCCCCGGCGCCCCGCACGACGGCCAGGTCTGGTTCTACGACCCGCGCCGCCGGACCCTCACCCTCAAGGTCCTGATCGGCGTCGCCACCGGCTTCGACGGCCCCGACAACATCACCGTCTCCCCGTACGGCGGGCTGGTCATCGCCGAGGACGGCGAGGGGGCGCAGCACCTGTTCGGGGCGACCGACCGCGGACGCACGTACCCGATCGCCCGCAACGAGCTCAACGACAGCGAGTTCACCGGCGTCGTCTTCTCGCCCGACGGCGACACGCTGTTCGCCAACATCCAGACCCCGGGCATCATGCTCGCCATCACCGGCCCCTGGCGGCGGCAGCCGCAGCGCTGACCGCCGCCGGAGGACCGATCGACCGGCCCTGACGGAGCCGGCCGCCTAGAGCGCCTGGGCGGCCGGCTTCACCATGCCCCGCACGGTGCGGGACTTCACGAAGTCGCCCATCGCCGTCATCTCCCACTCGCCGGAGAACTGCCGGATGAGCTTGCACATGATGACGCCGGTCTGCGCCTCGGCGTTCGTCAGGTCGAAGCGAACCAGCTCCTCGCCCGTCGCCGCGTCCATCAGCCGGCAGTAGGCCTTGGCGACCTCGGTGAACTTCTGCCCGGAGAAGGAGTTCACGGTGAAGACCAGGCCCGTCGCGTCCGCCGGGAGCCGGCCGAGGTCGACCGTGATGACCTCGTCGTCGCCCGCGCCCTCGCCCGTCAGGTTGTCGCCGGAGTGCTTGATCGCACCGCCGAGGATGGCCAGCTTGCCGAAGTAGCAGCTGTCCAGGTGGTTGCGCTGGGGGCCGTACGCGATGACCGACGCGTCCAGGTCGATGTCCTTGCCGCGGTACGCGGGCTCCCAGCCGAGGCCCATCTTGACCTGGGAGAGCAGCGGCCGGCCGCCCTTGACCAGGGAGACCGTCTGGTTCTTCTGCAGGCTGACCCGGCCCTTGTCCAGGTTGATCTTCCCGGCGCCGGGGGCCGGAGCCGCGGGGGGAGCGGCCGGCGGGGGCGGCACGGGCGCGGCGAGACGCGGATCGACGGACGGGGCGGCTGCGACGGATGCCGGGGCGACGGGAGTGGG
>NZ_DATCVQ010000572.1:0-2426 GCF_036566765.1 Streptomyces sp. | reverse complement strand
GCCTCGGTGAAGGCGTCCCGCTTTTGCATGAGGTTCGTGCCGTGGCGCTTCTCCAGCAGCCTCGCGACGAGGGCGCTGACGGTGTCGCTGACGCCGTTGTTGTAGGCGGCCTCGTCCCCTACGCCGACACGTAGCACCTCGACCTCAGTCAGTTCGGGCCACAGCCAGGAGCCTCCGTCCTCGTTCTCCCAGTAGTGCTTTCCACGCGCCTGGCCTGGCCGCTGAAGGAGCTGCCTCCCGCCGCCAGTGTTTGCCCGGATTAGCGACCCGAACTCGGTCGGCTCCTCGATGGCCGGATTGACCTGCTCCTCGATGGAGTCAGCAAGGGACAGCAGAAGATCGCCCACGGGGTTGGACTTCGGCGGTCCGTCGTTCCAGTGATTGGCCGCATGGCGGAGCTGAGACGCCGCCAAGCGCGGGTCTTTGACGTCGAGCTTGATCTCGGTCATAGCGCGTCCTGACTGTGATCCATGCGGGTGTCGGGGTGGAGTTGCCGCAGCACCTCGTTCGGCTGGTCGCGGAACAGGCGGCGTCCGCGGGCACGGGCGCGTTGCACCAACGCCACGAACGGGGCAGCGACCACAGATGCCAGCAGGAAGAACGCGGCGAGCTGCCAGGCGAACTGGATCGCGCGGAAGACGCCGTTCATGAGCAGGCCACCCCGTTCCCATCGCGGTCCAGCTTCGGGTTCCAGCCGGGACTGTCGGCGGTCAGCGGCAGAGGCGCACCGGCCTCTTGCGCCTCGGTACAGGAGGCGAAGCGGTGGGGTTCGTCAGAGCAGCCAGCAAGGACGGCCAGCAAGGCGGCAGCGACGATGAGGCGGGTCATGACGCCACCCGCTCGCGGATCGGCGCGACCCTGCAAAGTTCCACGTAGCGGTCGGCGAACCGGTTGATGACGTGCTCCGTGTACGCCTCGGACCACTCGCCGGGGTTGTCGCCGGAGGCCTGCTTCAGCAGGGCCACGATCCGGCCGGCGAACACGTGCTGGGAGTCGATCCCCTTGATCTCACCGACGGGACGGGAGTCGGTGCGGAGGATCTTCATGCGGGTCTTGACGGCCCTGTTGACCCGGTTGCGGGCGACGTTGGGGGAGAGTGTCTGCTCAGTCATCTGTGGATCTCCGGGTCATCGTGGTTTTCCCACGTCAAGGTCGGGTTGGGTTGCGGCCGGGTGTAGTACAGGAGCCAGACGTTGCCGTCGGCACTGATCCAGCGGTGCTCGATCTCGCCGTTCACTTCTTCCTGGACTGCCGAGTGGGTGGAGCCGTCGAGGAGCGCTACCCAGAAGGCCCACGCGCGGTCATGCCGGAAGGTGAGCCGCAGCCTGTCCGGGTGATCCGGGTGTGGGCCGACGGTCACGGGCTTGATCTCGCCGGTGAGGAGCCACGGCACCACCCGCTGATATGCAGCTAGCAGGCGGGCATTGTCGGTGTACTCGACCACCGTCGAACCTCCGTGTCCGTGGATTGCTTCGACGTCGCGGATGTCGCCCCATGCGGCAGTGGACGGATGGTCGCCGGGCCACCGGACAGCGACAGCGCCGTCGGGGAACTCGCAGCCGAAGGCGACCCGGCCGGTACCGGATACGTCGCTCTTGTCCTCGTAGCGGTACAGGGTGAACTCGCTCATCACGCACCCGGTTTCGGCCGTACGTGCACCGTGAGGGGTCCGTCCCGCAGGACTTCCTCCAGCTGCAGCCCCGAGTGGATGCTGAACAGGGCCTTCTCCCGGCGCGCGGCCGGCAGGGCATGGATCCAGTCGTGAAGCACGCCCGCTTCGGCTACCGCGATGATGTCGACGTGGCCGACCTCGTCGACCGTTGCTCGCAGCCCCTTGAGCTCGGGGTGCAGTCGGAACAGGTGCGCGAGCCGGGCCATGCCGTCACGGAACTGGGTGACCTGGTAGACGACCGCCGTCTCTCCGGCGCCACCAGGGATCGGGCCGGTCATGCCAGCCACCTCGCAGCCTCGGAGAGGAGGTAGGCGAGACCGGTGAACAGCGAGCCACCGACCAGCAGGACGACGACGCAGGAGTCCTTGCCCCCGTTGCTCGCCATCACGGCACCAGCGTCAGGACGACGGCGACGATCAGGACGACCACGGTGATGGTCGGTCCCGCCAGCGCTTTGAGTACGTTCATGCGACAATCCCCTTCGTAGTGGTTGGGGCTCGGCCTTCTTCTTTGCGGATTGGGGGCCGGGCCCCTTCTTCTTTGGCTGTTCAGTTGGAGGCCGACCGGTGTCCGCGTCCTGGGGCGACTGGCAGGGGGGTGCAGTCGGCCTCTACGGACACCGATCGGCGGTCTAGGAGGCCTGCGCCTCTCGGGTGCGGCCCTCGATGAATGCCTCGAGGTCGTCTTCCCGGACACGGGTCTTCGACTTGCGGGTTCCGCTCACGGCCATGTCGACGGCCCGCAGGTCACCGGA
>NZ_DATCVQ010000571.1:0-4692 GCF_036566765.1 Streptomyces sp. | reverse complement strand
GACTGGCCGGGCTTCTCCGAGCTGCCGAAGCCGATGACGGTGGCCCGGGAGCGGTCCGATATCTCGCCCTGCGCGATGAGCGCCGCGGCCTCGACCTCGCGGGCGAGGTCCTGGGCGGGGAGGCTCTTGGACTGGTCGACGACGACGGCGAAGTCGATCGGGTCGGGGCCCTCGGAGGGCGCGGCGACGCGCTGGGCGGCATGGCCCGGGGCGGCGGCCGTCGGCGCGCCGAGCGGGCCGGAGAGCGCCAGCAGCGCCCCCGCGAGGAACAGGGCGCCCGGCGTGAGTCTCCACTGCATCGTTCGTCTCACCACAGTTCGCTGAAAAGAGCAAGGAGTGCGCCGAGCACGAGCGAACAGACGCCCACGCGCAGCCACTTGTACTTGGCGGCGAGCACGGAGCCGTGCACGCTCGCCTGGTCGAGGAGCCAGCCGGTGGCGTCCTCCCCGGACGCCCGCAGCCGGTCCAGGAGCTCGCCGGCCGGGGATCCGGCCGCGAGGTCGCGCAGCAGGGTGCGGTCCGCGCCGAGGCGGGTGCGCGGCAGGATCACCGAGACGAGCATGAGGATCCCGGCCGCCCACAGCACTGCCCCGGACGCCAGGAGCCACAGGCCGGGCCCGGAGGCGGGCAGCGGGGCGCGCTCCCGGGAGAAGAGGACGGCCAGGAAGGCGATCGCGCCGGAGAGCATGATCGCCGCCTTGGTGTCGGCGCGCCCTATGTCTTCGCGGACGGTGGTCAGCAGCCGTTCGGCCATGAACCGCACGTCGGCCGCGTCGGGACGGTCGGAATCGGGGCGTATGGGATCGGTACGGGCGGGATCGGCCGCCGGTCCGGGGCTCATTCGTCGTCCCAGTCGTCGAATTCCTCGCTGGGTCGGGAGGGACGGCCGCCGGAGTCGCGGTCGCGGTACGCGTCCCGGTCGCGCTCGGAGGCGGACTGGACGCGGGTGGGCTCGTACACATGCGGGTCCCGGTCCGGGCTCCGGTCCGCGTCCCGGTCGCCGCGGCGCGCGTCCTCGCGGTCCTCGTCCCACGGCGGCCGGACCGGCTCCGGCCGGCCCGCCCCCTCCTCCAGCGCGCGCCGCGGACGCCCGCTGTCGGGCGGGTCGAGGACGTGCGCGGCCACCCCGCCGAGCATCGTCCCGGTGCTCTGCCGCAGGAACTCCAGGACCTGGTACATCGGTTCGCCGATGTCGTGGCGCTCCAGGACGCCGGTGTCGAGGAGCCGGTTGAAGACGGACAGGAAGTCCGCCTGCCCCTCGCGCTTCTCCTGCTGCAGCTCCCGGCGGATCTCCCACTGCTTGTCGGGGTTCATCGCCATGTGGTGGGCGATCTGCGCCATGTCGCCGCGCCGGAACATCTCCTCCAGGTCGCGGGCGCGCTCCGCGACCAGCCGCCGCTCGGCCTCCTCCTTGCGCCGCGTCGCCTCGGCGACCCGTTCGTCCGTCTGCATCTTCACGGCGACGGTGTCGCGGCGGCCGACCTCCTCGCGGATGTCCCGGTCGAGGTCGACGAAGACCCGCACGCGGGTGCGCAGCCCCAGGTCGCGGCCGAGGACGATCCGGCCGGTGGCGATCTCGTCGCGTACGGCCTCGTCGGCGCGCTGCGCCTCGGTGAGCCGGAACCGGCGTGAGACCGCCCGCAGTCCGTCGAGCAGGTCGTCGTGGAGGAGCTCGGCGACGTCCCGCACCTGCTGGGTGACGACCAGGTACGGGTCCTCGACCTCCCACTGGACGCGGGCGATGGCCTGGAAGAAGACGCCGTCGCCGGCGGCGGGCAGCGCGAGCTCGAACTCGGCGACATGGCGGCCGAGCTGGACCTCGAAGTACGTGTACGGGCTGCCGATCCAGGGCTTGTTGGTGTCCTCGTGGCGATCGGGCCAGACCACCCGGTGGCCGCCGTTGCGGTAGAGCAGCACGGCGGCGATCTCGCCGCTGGTGCGCTTGAACGGCGGGCTGCACTCGCGCTTCAGCGGACCCCGGTGCCGTTCGGCGTCCTGCTGCCGGGCGGCGGAGTGCGCGGCGGGGCGGCCGCCCGGGTTCCGGTTCTGGGCCCGGTTCGCGTTCTGGTTCTGGTTCTGGTTCTGATTCCGGTTCGCGTTCTGGTTCCGGTTCACGTTCTGGTTCCGGCCCTGATTCTGATTCTGGTTCGGGTTCGGGTTCGGGTTCTGGTTCTGGTTCCCGTTCTGCGCGCTCATCGCCGCGCCCCTTCCGTCACGGCGTCCCACATCCGGCCCGCCGCCGTCTTGTCCAGCGGCCGGTCCCGGTCCCGGACCAGCTCCTTCAGCAGCCCGCGCAGCCGGTCGCGGTCGCGCCGGCTGACCGCGATCAGGGGCAGGAAGCGGCACACCAGGTCCAGCGCCTCCTGGTCCTTCGCCGCCCGGCGCACCAGGACGGCCAGCGCGTCGAGCGCCGCCTCGCCGGAGCGGGCGGTGGTCAGCGCGCGGCGGACCAGTTCGGCCAGCGCGGGCGCGAGGTCCGGCCGGGTGGCCAGCAGCGCCACGAGGAGCGGCCGGGCGGAGTGCGCTTCGAGCTCCGGGACGTCGCGCAGCCCCCAGAGGTACGTGGTGCGCATGGTGAGGGTGTTGATCGTCGAGACCAGGACCAGGTTGGCGAGGTTCTGCCGTCCGTCGCCCAGCCAGTCGCTCATCCGCCGCACCACCGGCCCCGGTTCGCCGGAGGCGAGCAGCCGGATCACGCTGAACCCGGCCGAGCCGAGCACCTCCGAGTCCGTCGCCTCGCGGCCGCGCACCACGCGCCCCAGCGCGTCGAGCGAGCCGGGCACCGAGCCCGCGGCGAGCACATAGCCCTGGGTCAGCAGGGCGGTCTCCAGGAGCGCGTCGTCGCTGCTCGCCGCCCAGTCCTTGAGGACGGCGACGACGGCGGGCCGCACCCGGGGGTTGCGCGCCGCCTCGGCGAGCGCGGTCGCGGCGGCCATCCGCGCGACCGGGCTGTCCATCGCCGCCATCGGGCTGATCAGCTCGCCGAACCCGTGGATCCAGTCCCAGGAGCAGAGGACGCCGGCCGCGATGGACGCCCGGACCCAGACCTCCGGCCGCGGGTCGTCGCAGAGCGAGCGCAGCCAGCGGCAGACCGGGCCGCGCACGTTGTGGTACCCGTGCCACACCTCGCCGAGCACGGCCGTGGCCAGCGCCTCGCCCTGGAAGCGCACCATCAGCGCCGGGACCTTGGCGGTGCCGAGGTCGATCTCGCCGTCCTCCAGGAGGGACCGGGCGAGCACCGGACGGTTCTCCGCGTGGGTGCCGAACAGCCGCCGCCCGGCGGCCTGTTCGGGGTCGAGGGTGACCGCGAGCTCCCAGCTGAGCAGCTCGGCCGCCTCGGCGGTGATGCTGTACGCCGAGCCGTCGAAGACGGCGACGGCGATGCGGAAGGCGGCGGTGTTCAGCGCGGGGAGCGCCTCGGGCAGGGCGCCGGGCCGGTCCGCACCGGCGAACCAGGCGCGCGCCTGGGCCCGTACGAAGGTGGCGCAGTCCTCCAGGAGCTGCTCGTGGGTCAGCTCGTCCTTCTGGTGCCGGGCCAGGTGGTCGGCGAGCCGGGCGGCCTCCCGGGGTCGCAGCTCCTCCAGACCGAGGGCCCGGGTGACGTCGGGCTCGGCGGCGAGCCGCCGGGCGCGGTCGAGGGCCCCGTCGGGTTCGCCGCGCAGCAGGACCCGGAGGTGGCGGTGGAGGACGTCGGCGGACGGCGGCGGCGGACAGGTGAGCCCGTACCGGCCGCGCAGCAACCGGTCGGCGAGGTCGCCGCTCTCGACGACGACGATGCCGTACGCCTCCTTGCGCCGCAGCAGATCGGAGAACCGGTCGAGGTGCAGCTCGGCGAGCCGGGCGGGCGTCCGGTGCGGCTCGCGCCGCTCACCGGAGCGGTCGCGGCGCGGCTCGGTCTCGACGCGGCCGTCGTCGGAGGGGAGCTGGAGGAGGTGCCCGGTGCCCTCGTCCAGGGCCTCGGCGGTGATCTCGTCGACGGCGTGGCGCGGGTCGAGCCGGTTGACCTTGTACTCGGTGAGCTCGGAGAGCAGGGCGAGCGCGGTCGACTCGCGGCCGCTGCCGGGCTCGCCGCACAGGACGAGGACGCGCTGGGTGCGCAGGAGTTCCTTCATCCGCTGGTAGCCGGTGACCTCGCAGTACACGTCGTCGAGGCGCTCCAGGGTCTCGCGCGGCACCGCGCCCTGGACGAGGTCGGCGGGGCCGTGCGTGCCGTACTGGTTGATGAAGTTGTTGCCCTCGATGACCTGGCCGTCGCCGCCGATGGTGTAGCTGCGGCCGGAGGCGAGGGCGCGCAGGGCGGCGCGCGCGGTGGCGGAGCCGCCGGTGCCGCCGGCGCCGCCGAGGGGGCCGCGGACGGCCTGGTCGAAGGGGTTGGCCTCGGGCGGGGCGGAGTCGCCGCCGTCGCCGGCCGGTGTGCCGCTGCCGCCCTTGTCGGAGGTGGAGGCGTCGGCCTGCGGGGGGTCGTCCTTGGCGGCCTCGTCGGGGGTCTGTACGTCGTCCTCGTCGCTCATGCCCGCTCCCCCTTGCTCTGCGGGGCGCTCTTCCGGTCCTTGCGGATGCCGGTCACGTCGCCGTGGATCTCGTTGCCCTCGAATACGGCCAGGTCGCGGCCGACGTGGTACTCCCGTCGGCGTACGGACCCCGGGCCGTACGCCCCCTCTGCCCGAAGTGGCGGTGGACCGTCCCCCGTTG
>NZ_DATCVQ010000570.1:0-40081 GCF_036566765.1 Streptomyces sp. | reverse complement strand
ACCCGGCGGCGCGACGACTGGCGGCCCGCGACCGTACGACGCCGGGGCGCCGCCCCCGTACGGGCCCTGGGCCTGGGCGTCGCCGTGACCGTGCTGCTCGGCGGCGTCGCTGTGGCCGCGTCGACCGGCGTGCTCGACAGCGCGCCGACCCCCGCGCCCCCGGCGTCCGCATCCGCGTCTCCCCGATACACCGACACCGCGCCGGACGACCGTCCGACCTACGGCGGGACCCCGACCGGACCGCTCGTCCCCGAGCTCACCCCGGCCGCCAAGCGGCCGGACGCGCGGCGCCCGGCCACGGCCAAGGACGAGACGGCGCACTGCCGGGTCTACCTTGCCTCCGTGCGCCGCAAGGGCGAGGCCCCGAACGGGACGGCCTTCGAGCGACTGGAGGCGGCGGCCGGCGGCCCGAGCCGGGTGGAGGCGTACTGCGCCCCGCGGCTGGGCGAAGACGAGAAGGGGGACGACAAGGGCGAGCAGGACGCCGACGATGCCGACGACCGCACCAGGCGGAAGAAGCAGTGAGAAGCCTTGACCAGCCCCGACATGCTCCGCAATAGAGGACGACCGGGGCCGCCACCCCCCACAGGAGAGGCCCCGGTCGTCATCGACGGAGCCGCAGCACGGCCCCGTACTCCTCTCAGCGCCGTGCCTGCGTTTTCTGTCACACCGCTTTTGACCCCCGTCTGTTGCAGCTTGTACAAACACGCCGACGCACATGGACGTGACACCCGGTGAGGACGTAGCGTGCTCGTGCGCGCAGAGCGGCGCGGCGGCGATGACCAGCCGTGATGACGGACAGGTGTGGGGTTTGCTGGGGGACGACGCGGAGCTGACGGCCGCGGTGCTGGCGGCGCAGAACGGGGACGAGGATGCCTTCCGTGCTGTGTACCGCACCGTGCACCCCCGTCTGCTGGGCTACATACGCTCCCTCGTCGGCGAGTCCGACGCCGAGGACGTGGCCTCCGAATCCTGGCTCCAGATAGCCCGTGACCTGGACCGCTTCAGCGGAGACGCCGACCGCTTCCGGGGCTGGGCGGCCCGCATCGCCCGCAACCGCGCGCTCGACCACATACGAATGCGCGGCAGACGCCCCGCCGTGGGCGGCGACGAGACCGAGCTCACCGACAAGCCCGCCGAGTCCGACACCGCGGGCGAGGCGATGGAAGCCCTCGCCACCAGCCACACGATGGACCTGATCGCCCGGCTCCCGCAGGACCAGGCCGAGGCCGTGGTGCTGCGCGTGGTCGTCGGCCTGGACGCGAAGAGCGCCGCCGAGACGCTGGGCAAACGGCCCGGAGCCGTACGCACCGCGGCGCACCGCGGACTCAAACGATTGGCCGAACTCCTCGGCGACGACGGATCCGTCGGGAACGGAACCGACGCGAGCGGAACCTCCTCTTCCTTGGAGGGCGTGCCCCCGCAGCGCGGGCGCGGGTCGGACACGACCCGGCCGGGCGGTGTGACGCATTCACGCGCGCGGACGCAGAAGGACATGTGATGGCCGACGAGCGGTACCAATGGCTCGACCTGGAGGCCGCGGAGCGACTGCTGCGCGGGGACCGGGTCGAGAGCGTCGACGATCACGCACGCAAAGAGGCCGACCGGCTCGCCGAGGCCCTCGACTCCGCCCGCCCCGACGCACTCGCCGGACCGGCTCCGCTTCCGGGCGAGGAGGCGGCGATGGCCGCGTTCCGCGCGGTCACACGGACCCGCGCGGCGATGCCGCTCCCCGCGCCCGCTCCCGGTCCAGCCGATCTGGGCGGTGTGCGGCTCGGCGCTCCCGCCGGGCGGGGCCGCAAGAAGCGGTGGACGCGGTCGGTGCGCTTCGGCCTCGCGGCCTCGATCGCCGGCCTCGCCGTCGGCGGGGTCGCCGTCGCGGCCGGGACCGGGGTGTTGCCGACGCCGTTCGACGCGCCGGAGCCCGGGAGCTCCGTGTCGGCCGCGGCCACGCCGGGCGAGGAGGACTCCGAGACGCCGGACGGCGGTGACGGCTCGTCCCGTACGCCCGGCGCCGACGGGAACTCGAGCACCGAACCGTCTCCCTCGGCCACCGGCGGCCCGTCGCCCACGCCGACGGCGACCGGCGGCGACGACGGCACACCGAAGGACGGCCCCGACACCGCCACGCCCGGGAAGGACGGCGCCACCAAGGCCCGGTTCATCGCGGCCTGCCTCGACCTGCGGGCCGGGCGGATCGACTCGGAGGACCGCCGTCGTCTCTCGTCGGCGACGCAGGGCGGCCAGAGCGTGAAGAACTTCTGCGACCGGCTGCTCGCCGAGGCGGAGAAGTCCGGCGACTCGGGCGGCTCGGACGGTTCCGGCGGCTCGGGCGACACCGGCTCCGGCACCGGCGACGGCGACGGCGGCCAGACGGGCCGTACGTCCGGCGACGACTCCGGCTCGGGCGGCGACACGGGATCCGGCGGCGACCGCGCCTCCGGCACGGACAGCGCGTCCACGCCCCTCCCGCTCATCTCCTTCCGGTCGCTCTCCCCGCAGCCGGTCGCGGCGGACGGCACCGCCGCGCCGGTCTCCGATCACGCCGCCTGAGCACGACGGCCCCTGGCCGGAACTCGGCAGCCCCTCGCGGACCTCGGCAGATCCCTCGCCGGACCTCGGCAGCCCCACCGGCCCCTGTAGGCCCCTTCTGACCTGCGCCGATGCCTTGTCTCGCGCCCGTTACCGTTTCGTTTCCACGAGGGTGTGACGTTTTCGCGGGCGGTGACGCAGTACTGAATGAGCCGACTGGTCATCGGCGGCGCACACGAGCCGGGGTTCCCCCCGTACCTACGGCTCGGCGCACCAGGCGCGGGCGGGACACGTTCCCCCGGTCCCGCCCGCGCCTCTCTCCCACCGGTGCTCTACCAGTGGACGACGACCTTGTCCCCGACCTTCACCTGGTCGAAGAGGGCGGCGATCTTCCCCCGGTCCCGGACGTTCACGCAGCCGTGCGACGCGCCGTTGTACCCGCGGGCCGCGAAGTCCGCGGAGTAGTGCACGGCCTGGCCGCCGCTGAAGAACATCGCGTACGGCATCGGCGTGTGGTAGATCGTCGAGACGTGGTTGCGGCTCTTGGAGTTGACCTTGAACGTGCCCTCACGGGTCGGGGTGTTCTCCGAGCCGAAGCGGACGTCCATCGACGACTGGACCTTGCCGTCGATCATCCACGCCAGCGTCCGCGTCTCCTTGCTGATGCACATCACCCGGCCGGTCATGCAGCGCGGGTCCGGCTTGTCCAGCTTGTTGCTGGTCGACGGCCGCAGCTCGGCCGGGGTCGGCTTGCGCGTCATGCCGAGCAGCCGCTGCCAGGTGGTCTCGTCGACCGAGCCGGTCTGCGGCAGCTCCCGCTTCTTCTGGAAGGCCTTCACCCCGCCGCCGGTCAGCGAGCCGTAGAAGCCGGTGGGGGCGCGGTCGAAGTAGCCGATCTGGCGCAGCCGGGCCTGGAGCTCGCGCACCTGGGCGCTCTCGTCGCCGTCGCCCATCAGGACCTTGGCCTGCGGCTTCTCGGTCGTCGGGCTCGCGGACGGCGACGGGGCCTCGGTGGACGGGGAGGCCGAGGGCTTGTCGTCAGTGGTCGGCTCGGCCGACGGCTCGCTCGAAGGCGCGCTCGACGACGGGGCGACCGGCGACGGTGACGCCGTGCCCCCGCCGGCGGCCTGTGCGGTGCACCCGGCGGCCAGGGCGACCGCGGCGGCGGCCAGGACTGCTCTGCGTATGACGGAACTGTGGCGCATGGTTTTGCCCCCCGGGACGTGTGTGTGTACGTAGTGATGCTTCCCGCGCGTGCTTGGTTGCGCACAGGGGAGCATCCTGTGAGGAAGGTCCCAACGTGCGGCCCTCTTGCCGTCGCACGGCCGCCGCTACAGTCCGTCGCGAGGGTCGGTACTGCACAGTAGGTCTATCGAGAGGCACAGAGATGTCGCGCGAGTCGGAGTCGGGTCTTCCGATCGAGCCGGTCTACGGGCCGGACGCCCTGGACGGGTGGGACCCCGACGAGAAGCTGGGCGAGCCGGGCTCGTACCCCTTCACCCGCGGCGTCTACCCGTCGATGTACACCGGGCGGCCCTGGACGATGCGGCAGTACGCGGGCTTCGGCACCGCGGTCGAGTCGAACGCCCGCTACAAGCAGCTGATCGCCAACGGCACGATGGGCCTGTCCGTCGCCTTCGACCTGCCGACGCAGATGGGACACGACTCCGACGCCCCGATCGCGCACGGCGAGGTCGGCAAGGTCGGCGTGGCCATCGACTCGATCGACGACATGCGGGTGCTGTTCGGCGGGATCCCGCTGGACAAGGTCTCCACCTCGATGACCATCAACGCCCCGGCCGCCCTCCTGCTGCTCCTCTACCAACTCGTCGGCGAGGAGCAGGGCGTCCCGGCGGACAAGCTGACCGGCACCATCCAGAACGACGTGCTCAAGGAGTACATCGCCCGCGGCACGTACATCTTCCCGCCGAAGCCCTCGCTGCGGCTGATCGCGGACATCTTCAAGTACTGCAAGGCCGAGATCCCGAAGTGGAACACCATCTCGATCTCCGGCTACCACATGGCCGAGGCCGGCGCCTCGCCCGCGCAGGAGATCGCGTTCACGCTGGCGGACGGCATCGAGTACGTGCGTACCGCGGTCGCCGCGGGCATGGACGTCGACGACTTCGCGCCCCGGCTCTCCTTCTTCTTCGTGGCCCGCACCACGATCCTGGAGGAGGTCGCCAAGTTCCGCGCCGCGCGCCGGATCTGGGCGCGGGTGATGAAGGAGGAGTTCGGCGCGAAGAACCCCAAGTCGCTGATGCTCCGCTTCCACACCCAGACCGCCGGCGTGCAGCTGACCGCGCAGCAGCCCGAGGTCAATCTGGTGCGCGTCGCGGTCCAGGGCCTGGCGGCGGTTCTCGGCGGCACCCAGTCGCTCCACACCAACTCCTTCGACGAGGCCATCGCGCTGCCGACGGACAAGTCCGCGCGACTGGCCCTGCGTACCCAGCAGGTCCTGGCGTACGAGACCGACGTCACCGCCACCGTGGACCCGTTCGCGGGCTCGTACGTGGTCGAGAAGATGACGGACGACGTCGAGGCCGCCGCGCTGGAGCTGATGCGGAAGGTCGAGGACCTGGGCGGCGCGGTCAACGCGATCGAGCGCGGCTTCCAGAAGAACGAGATCGAGCGCTCCGCCTACCGGATCGCGCAGGAGACGGACAGCGGCGAGCGGGTCGTCGTCGGCGTCAACCGCTACACGGTGGACGTCGAGGAGCCGTACGAGCCGCTGCGCGTCGACCCGGCGATCGAGGCCCAGCAGGCCGAGCGCCTCGCGAAGCTGCGCGCCGACCGGGACCAGGCGGCGGTGGACGCGGCGCTCGCGGAGCTGAAGAAGGCCGCGGAGGGCACGGACAACGTGCTCTACCCGATGAAGGACGCGCTGAGGGCGCGGGCGACGGTCGGAGAGGTCTCCAACGCGCTGCGGGAGGTCTGGGGCACGTACGTCCCGACCGACGCGTTCTGATCTTCCGCGATACGAAACAGGCGGGCGGAGTGTCGTACCCACGTGCGACACTCCGCTTCATGCTGGGTGTCACCGATCTGCCGACCTATCTCGCGGGCCTCGTCCTCATCATCCTTCTGCCGGGGCCGAACTCGCTGTACGTGCTGTCCGTCGCCGCCCGCAAGGGCGCCCGCACCGGGTACAAGGCGGCGGCCGGGGTGTTCACCGGGGACGCGGTCCTCATGACGCTGGCCGCGCTCGGCGCGGCCTCGCTGCTGAAGACCACCCCGCTGCTCTTCATGATCGTGAAGTACGCGGGCGCGGGCTATCTGACCTGGATGGCGATCGGCATGCTGCGGGCGGCGTGGAGCATGTGGCGCTCGCGCGGCGAGCTGACCGCACAGGAGCCCGTGGAGGCTCCGGCCGGGGAGAACCCGTACCGCCGCGCCCTGATCATCAGCCTCTTCAACCCGAAGGCGATCCTCTTCCTGATCTCCTTCTTCGTGCAGTTCGTGGACCCCGGGTACGCCTACCCGGCGCTGTCCTTCCTGGTCCTCGGCAGCCTGCTCCAGCTGGGCAGTTTCCTCTACCTGACGACCCTGATATTCGGCGGCACCCGCCTCGCCGCCGCCTTCCGCCGCCGCAGGCGGCTCTCGGCCGGGGCCACCTCCGCGGCCGGTGCGCTCTTCCTCGGCTTCGCCGCGAAGCTCTCGCTCAGCAGCGCCGCTTGACCCTGACACCGTGTGAGGCCGTTGCGTAGGGGGCGTCATGTTCACCATCGGAGACTTCGCCCGACACGGCCGGGTGTCGGTCCGGATGCTGCGTCACTACGACGCCGTCGGACTGCTGCGCCCCGCCCATGTCGACCCGCACAGCGGCTACCGCTTCTACGAGGCCGGTCAGCTCGCCCGGCTCAACCGCGTCATCGCGCTCAAGGACCTCGGCTTCACCCTGGACCAGGTGGGGGCCATCCTCGACGACGAGATCGGCGCGGACGAGCTGCGGGGCATGCTGCGCCTGCGCCAGGCCGAGCTGGAGACGGCCCTGGCGCAGGGTGCGGCCCGGCTCGCCCAGGTCGGCGCGCGGCTCCGAGCCATCGAGAGCGAGGGACGCATGTCCACGCAGGACGTCGTCGTCAAGAACATCCCGGCCGCCCGGATCGCCGAGCTGAGCGGGGTGGCGGCCGGCTTCGGCCCCGGGGAGATCGGCCCGGTCATCCAGCCGCTGTACGAGGAGCTGTGCGCGCGCCTGGAGGCCGCGGGCGTCACGGGGTTCGGCCCCGGAATCGCGTACTACACGGACGCGGGGCGGGGCGACGGCTCGGTCGTCGTCCACGCGGGGATGACCCTTCCGGCGGGCACGGAGGAGGTGGCGGGCGTCGACGTCGTCGTGCTGCCCGCCCTGGAGGAGGCGGCGACCGTCGTCCACCGGGGCCGGATGGACGACCTCCTGCCGACCGTCCAGACCCTGGCCACCTGGATCGACGCCAACGGCTACCGCTCCACGGGCTACGCCCGCGAGCTCTACCTGGAGGTCCCGGACGACCCGAACGCCTGGGTGACCGAGATCCAGGAGCCGGTGGTCCGGGCCTAGGGGAATTGTCAGACACCCGCTAGCGACGCCCGTCGGCTAGCGGCTCACCCTTCTCAAGGCCGCGCGCTTCAGGCGGCGGGCCTTGCGGGCGAGGCGGCGGACGGCGGCGTGGCGGGGGACGGGGAGGCCGCCGGGGAGGCCGAGGACGGTGAGGCGGCGGCGGGTGAAGTAGCGCCAGGTCGCGGGGGTCGGGCCGCCTGCCAGATAGCTCTCCGCCACCGGGCGCAGGTCCGCGCGGATCTGGGGCTGCATGGCGAAGCCCACCGCGCCGACCAGTCCGGCCAGGTCCTCCGCCACGTCCGAGGGGGACGGCGGGGCCCACATCGCGACGCCGGTCGGGTCCGCGAGGTCCGGCAGCAGGGCGTCGACGATCGTGACCGGGATGCGGTTGCTGTTCTCGTACGGGGTCAGCCGCTCCAGGAGGGTGTCCGTGCCGACCCTGGCCACCGGCAGACCGTAGAAGGTGCTCGCCGTCAGCAGCGCCGTGGAGAAGCAGCCCACCACCAGGGCGGGTCGCAGCTCCCGGTAGAGCACCTCGGCGAGCACCGGCCGGTCGAGCACGGTCAGTTCCGCGCCGAGCCGCTCCGCCTCCTCGCGCAGCGCCCGCGTCCAGGAGTGCGGGGCCGTCGGGTGCGGCTTGAACGCGAGCCTGCGGTGGCCGAGCGCGACCGCGCCGCGCACCATCCGCAGGTGCAGCGCCTCCTCCTCGGCGGGCGTGAGGATCGACAGCGCGGCCAGGTACTGGCCGAGCAGCAGCGCCGGCCCGGTCTCCCCGTCCGCCGCGGGCTCGCCCGACAGTTCCGCGATCACCTTGGCGAACGCCTCCGTGGGCACCACCCGGGCCGTCGCCCCGAACTCCGAGAGCAGCAGCGGCGCGAGCCCCGGCACCAGGTCCAGGCAGAACAGTCGCCGGACCCGCTCGCCGACCAGCGGGTCGATCTTGTTGCGGGTCGGGCCGTAGCTCATCAGCCCGTCCGCGTACACGTCGAGCGACGCGTCGGGGAACAGCTGCGCGATCGACAGCGCCGGGGTCACCTGCACGGATTCCACGGCCAGTTCGATCCGGTCGTCGCCGAGATCCCACAGCTTGCGCAGGTGCCGCTCCAGGATCGGGACGTCGTCCGGGCGGGGCGTCCAGCCGGACGGGTGCAGCGGAGAGATCGCCTCGTTCCAGGACAGCACCGCGTCGAAGCGGTCGCGCAGCCGCTCGAAGCCCTCCATGCCGTCCGGGGCGACCGCCGTCTCGGGCACCGCCGCGTTGTTCGCGAGCAGCAGCAGACGCCGGTCGGTCGGGCCGAAGCAGCCGCTGTCCAGGGCGGCGACCAGCGTGGCCACCCCGTACAGCGTGGAGGCGTAGAAGATCTGCGTCGTACGCACGTCACCGGTGCTCATGCCGCCGCCACCTCCGCGGACACCGGGCGGCGGCGCAACTTGCGCAGCAGTACCGCGCGATCGGCGTCCATGGAGTTCAGCGCCTCCTTCAGAATGTCCTGCGGCATTCGTTTCAGCGCGGCCGCGCTCATCGTCCGCAATTTCTTCGCGACCGCCGGTTCGAACCGTCCGATCGCCGCGTTGTGGTGCGCGATGATCGCACAGTATGTGCGCACCGCTTTCGGCAGAAGTCGGTCGGCATCGGGATCGTTCACCGTTTCGTCGATCACTTGGTCGAATGCGCGGATGAAATCCAGTTGTCGCAAATCCGCAATCTGCGTGAGCGACGTCGCCACCCCGCGTCGGTAGAAGACGCCCAGCGTGCTCACCGCCGCGAAGGACTCCGCCTCACGGTGCAGCCGCCAGATCCACGGCCGGTCCTCGGCCGTCCGCAGACCGTCGGTGAAGTGCAGCAGCTCCCGGTCGAGCAGCCGCCGGTGGTAGAGCCCGGCCCAGGCGTACGGGTAGTCCACCGAGGTGGTCCGATGGGCGGGCAGGATCGCGTCCCGCGGCCGCAGCACCTCGCCGCGCCGGCCGATCGGCGCCCGCTTGATCGAGCGCTTCCGGCCGGTCGCCACGACATGGTCGGTACGCACGAAATCGCACCCCAACTCCTCTGCAGCACAGAGGAGTTGGGCGAAGTGACCGGGCGCGGCCCAGTCGTCCCCGTCCAGGAACGCGAGGTACTCGCCACGGGCCGCGTCGAGCCCGCTGTTGCGCGCGGTGGCCAGGCCGCCGTTCTGCTCGTGACGGATCAGCACCGCCCCCGGCAGCTCCCGCGCCGCGCGCTCCAGGATCAGCGGCGTGCCGTCCGTCGAGCAGTCGTCGACGAGCACGAACTCGACGTCGTCCCGCGCGTTCGCGTGCAGGCTTCTGAGGGTGTCGGGGGCGTATGTCTGCACGTTGTAGAACGGCACGACCACGGAGAGCTTGACCACGCCGAGGACGCTAGGCGGGCCCCCGGCATTCGCCCTGTCCGAAAGGGAGATGTGCGGTGAACGCGCGGCGACGGTCTGCTGAATCGGGTTGACCGACGCGTTCACGACACGCCATTCCCGGGCCTTTTCAGAACGTGTAATGCCGGTGTTCACCCTTTGTTGTGGCCGAGTTGGGCCATCGAGCCGGATGCCTTTCTAACGTCCTCGACGTGCCATCACCAAGCAATGCAGCGGTGCGCGTCGCCGTACTCGCCGACTCCGACACCCGGTGGAAATGGGGTGCGCTCACCGCGCGCCGCATCGCCCCCGTCGGCGCGGAGCCGACCGGCTTCCTCCTGCGCGGCCGGGCCACCCCCACCGCGCGCCAGCTCGCCGAGACCGGCGTCGCCGACGAGCCGCCGCGCGAGGTGACCGGCGCCGACTTCCTGCGGGCGGTACGGGACGAGGGGTACGACGTCGTCGTCCTCGCGCTGGTCGGCGGCACGGTCCGCGCGGTCCTCGAAGGGATCGCCGACCTCGGCCTGGAGCGCCGGCCGGTGATCGTCACCGGCTATGTCGGCGTCGTCTACGAGAAGCTCGCCGACGGCCTGCTGCTGCGGCACGGCGCGGACGTCGTCCTCGCCAACTCCCGGCACGACGCCGAGCGGTTCCGCGACGTGTACGAGGGAGTCGGCGCCGACGCCTCCTCCGTCGTCGAGGCCGCGCTGCCGTTCCTCGGCGGCGCGCCGTACGCCCCGGAGGCCGGCCGCGACACCCTCGTGTTCGCCGCCCAGCCGTCCGTGCCGGCGACCCGCGCCGACCGCATGTACCTGCTGCGCCGACTCGTCGGCCACGCCCGGCTGCACCCCGACCGCGAGGTGCTCCTCAAGCTCCGCTCCAAGCCCGGCGAGCACACCACGCACCTGGAGGAGCTGCCGTACCAGAAGCTCGTCCGCGACCTGGCCGTGCCGCCCAACTTCCGCCTCGTGTACGGGCACATGGGCGAGGTCCTGGACCGCACCGACCTGCTGGTCACGGTCTCCTCGACGGCCGCCCTCGAGGCCCTGCACCGGCGGATCCCCACCGCGATCCTCAGCGATCTCGGCGTCCGCGAGGTGCTCGGCAACCACCACTTCGTCGGCTCCGGCCTGCTCGCCTCGTTCGACGCGCTGGACAAGGGCGACCGGCCGGTTCCGGACGAGGCGTGGCTGGCCCGCCAGGGCGTCGCCCACGACGGCTCGTACGACACGGCCTTCGACGCCGCCCGCGAGCGCGTCGCCGCGCTGCTCGACGGGCCGGCCCTGCCCCCGATCGCCCCCTACTACACGGCCGAGACCGCGCCCGGTTACCTGCCCGGCATCCTCGCCCGGCACCGCCTCGACGTGACGGCGCCGGAGACCCGCGACAGCGGGCTGCGCCGGTTCGTCCGCGAGGCCGCCCGGGGCGCGTACCGCCACGGCGTCCAGCGCGTGGCCCCCGTCATCCGCCGCCTGGGAGAACTGTGATGAGCACGACCACGGACACCTCTGCGACCGCCACCGTGCTCGCCGTGATCCCCGCGCGCGGCGGCTCCAAGGGCGTCCCCGCGAAGAACCTCGCCCAGGTCGGCGGCGTCCCGCTGGTCGTCCGGGCCGTCCGCGCCTGCCGCGGCGCCCGCCTGGTCACCGACGTCGTGGTCTCCACCGACGACGCGGACATCGCCGCCGCGGCCCGCGCCGCCGGCGCGGAGGCCGTGCACCGCCCGCCGTCCATCGCCGGCGACACCGCCTCCAGCGAGTCGGCGGTGCTGCACGCGATGGACGCCTTCGAGGCCACCCACGGCCGGCGCGCCGACGTGGTCCTCCTCGTCCAGTGCACCAGCCCGTTCCTCACCTCCGAGGACGTCGACGGGGTCACCGCCGAGGTGCTGCAGGGCCCCGCCGACACCGCCCTGACCACGGCCCCGTCCCACGGCTTCCTGTGGCGCGCCCGCACCGCGGACCCCAGCGACGCGACCGGCGTCAACCACGACAAGGCCTTCCGCCCGCGCCGCCAGGACCGCGAGCCGGAGTACCTGGAGACGGGCGCCGCGTACGCCATGTGCGCCGAGGGCTTCCGCAAGCACGGGCACCGCTTCTTCGGCCGCACCGCCGCCGTCGTCACCGACCCCGCCCGGGTCCTGGAGATCGACGACCCGCACGACCTGGCCCGCGCCCGCGCCCTCGCGCCGCTGCTCGATCCGGTCGCCACGCCGCTCCTGGCCGACGTCGACGCCGTCGTCCTCGACTTCGACGGCACCCAGACCGACGACCGCGTCCTCGTCGACTCCGAGGGCCACGAGTTCGTCTCCGTCCACCGCGGCGACGGCCTCGGCATCGCCGCGCTGCGCCGCGCCGGCGTCCCGCTGCTGATCCTCTCCTCCGAGGAGAACCCGGTGGTCGCCGCCCGCGCCCGCAAGCTCAAGATCCCCGTCCTGCACGGCATCGACCGCAAGGACCGGGCCCTGAAGCAGTGGTGCGACGAGAACGGCGTCGACCCGCAGCGCGTGCTCTACGCCGGCAACGACGTCAACGACCTGCCCTGCTTCCACCTCGTCGGCTGGCCCGTCGCGGTCGCAGGCGCCCACGACTCGGTCAGGGCCGCCGCCCGCGCGGTCACCGCGACCCCCGGCGGCTCCGGCGCGATCCGCGAGATCGCCGGCTGGCTCCTCGGCCCCGAGCTCGCGGCCCCCGTCCCCGCCCTTTCCGTCACCCTTCCCGCCCCCACCCTCCCGAACGCGTAAGGAACACCCCGATGAGCACCGACACCCGTCTTCGCACCCTCGGCAGCAAGACCGCCGGCCCCGGCCAGTCCGTCTACGTCACCGGCGAGATCGGCATCAACCACAACGGCGACCTGAACAACGCCTTCGCGCTGATCGACGTGGCCGCCGAGGCCGGCTGCGACGCCGTGAAGTTCCAGAAGCGCACCCCGGAGATCTGCACCCCGCGCGACCAGTGGGACATCGAGCGCGACACTCCCTGGGGCCGCATGACCTACATCGACTACCGCCACCGCGTGGAGTTCGGCGAGGACGAGTACCGCCAGATCGACGAGCACTGCAAGAAGCGCGGCATCGACTGGTTCGCCTCCCCGTGGGACACCGAGGCCGTCGCCTTCCTGGAGAAGTTCGACCTCCCCGCGCACAAGGTGGCCTCCGCCTCCCTCACCGACGACGAGCTGCTGCGCTCCCTGCGCGCCACCGGCCGTACGGTCATCCTCTCCACGGGCATGTCGACGCCGAAGCAGATCCGCCACGCCGTCGAGGTCCTGGGCAGCGACAACATCCTGCTCTGCCACGCGACGTCCACCTACCCGGCGAAGGCCGAGGAGCTCAACCTGCGCGTGATCCAGACGCTGCAGGAGGAGTACCCGAACGTCCCGATCGGCTACTCCGGCCACGAGACCGGCCTGCAGACCACCCTCGCCGCCGTCGCCCTCGGCGCCGCCTTCGTCGAGCGCCACATCACCCTCGACCGCGCCATGTGGGGCTCCGACCAGGCCGCCTCCGTCGAGCCGCAGGGCCTGCAGCGCCTGGTGCGCGACATCCGCACCATCGAGACCGCCCTCGGCGACGGCGTCAAGAAGGTCTACGAGTCCGAGATCGGCCCGATGAAGAAGCTCCGCCGGGTCCAGGGGCTCGTCGCCGCATGACCGGGCAGCTGGCGTTCGTCGAGAGCCCGGTCCAGCTCCTGAACGTCCTGGAATGGGCGTACGCCCGTACGCCCGTTCCCGCGCAGCGCACCTCCGAGGGCTCCCGGGGCCTCGCCGGCGACCTCACGATCGTCGTGCTGCCGCCGACCGACCCCATGTCGCGGGGCCAGCTGCGCCGGATGGCCCAGCTGGCCCGCGACGAGGGGGTCGCGGTCCGCTGGCAGGAGGCCCGTGCCGGCATGGGGGCGGTGCTGCGCACCCTCGCCGGGCTGGCCCCGGAGCTGAACCGGGCGGACCGGGTCGTCATCGGCGACCCGTTCTCCCGCTACGTCCAGCTGCTGCTCACGCTGGTCCGCACGGACCGGCTCACGGTCGTCGACGACGGCACCGCGACCATGGAGTTCGCCGCCCAGCTGACCCGCGGCGAACGGCTGGTGCGCTGGCACCGGCGCGGCAGCCGGGGCCCGCGCGAACTCGTGCTGGCCCCGGTCTCCGCGCTGGCCCGGCACCGGATGGCGCCCACACAGCGCCGCAGCGTGGAGATCTTCACCGCGCTGCCGGTGGAACCGCCGCCGGGCGCCACGGTCACCCCGAACCGCTTCGCCTGGACCCGGGCCCGGTTCGGCCCGCCCCGGCAGACCCGAGGCGCGGACCTGGTGGGGACCTCGCTGGTGGAGACCGGCGTGGTCGACCCGGACAGGTACGCCGAGGCCGTCGGCGCCCTGTCCGAGGCGCACGGCGCGACCCGGTACTTCGCGCACCGCCGCGAGAGCGCGGAGAAACTGCACCGGATCGCCGTGGAGACCGGGATGGAGATCGTCCGGCCCGATCTGCCGCTGGAGCTGATCGCCCGGCGGGGCCCGATCGGGCGTACGGTGGTGAGCTTCCCGTCCACGGTGGTGCACACGCTGCCGGCGGTGCTGGAGGGGACGGGGGTGCGGATCGCGGTCTGCGAGGTGGCGCCGGAGTGGCTCCGGGAGAACGCCTCACCACGGGCGCAGGGCTTCTTGTCCGGGGTGACGGGCACGGCGCCCACGATGATCGAGCGGCTCGAATTCGGCTGAGCTTACCCATACGGGGTGGGCCTCAAGCGTGTTCGGGCCGTTTTTCTTCCCCTAACGGGTTGAAGTTTTGTTGATCGACGGGCAGTTGATCTCTCTGGGGGCCTACCCTTCAAAAGGTGAACCAGTTGAAGTCCCGTGAGCCCGACTCCGTCGCCCTGCCCGGACGTCTGCCGGAAACCCTGCGTACCGAACTGATCGCGTTCCGCAGGGACTTGCACATGCACCCCGAGCTCGGCAACCAGGAGTTCCGCACCACCGCCCGGCTCAAGGCCCGCCTGGAGGCGGCCGGCCTCGCGCCGAAGGTACTGGCCACGGGCACGGGGCTCATGTGCGACGTGGGCACCTGGGACAGGGGCAAGAAGATGCTCGCCCTCCGGGCGGACATCGACGCGCTGCCGATTCCGGACGTCAAGACGGACGTCCCGTACCGCTCCACCGTGCCCGACATGGCGCACGCCTGCGGCCACGACGTGCACACCACCGCCGTGCTCGGCGCGGGCCTGGTCCTCGCCGAGCTGGACCGCCAGGGGCTGCTGCCCGCCCCCGTTCGGCTGATCTTCCAGCCCGCCGAGGAGGTGCTGCCCGGCGGCGCGCCCGACGCGATCGAGTCGGGCGTCCTGGACGGCGTCGGCCGGATCATCGCGGTGCACTGCGACCCGCGGGTGGACGCCGGCCGGATCGGGCTGCGGCCCGGGCCCATCACCTCCGCCTGCGACCGGCTCGAGATCACCCTGGACGGGCCCGGCGGCCACACCGCCCGCCCGCATCTGACCACCGACCTGGTCACGGCCGCTGCGAAGGTCGCCACCGAGGTTCCGGCCCTGCTGGGCCGCCGGGTCGACGCCCGCTCCGGGCTCGCCGTGACCTGGGGCCGGATCGAGGCCGGGCACGCCTGCAACGTCATCCCGCAGCACGCCGAGCTCTCCGGCACCGTCCGCTGTCTGGATCTGCCCGGCTGGCGCGAGGCGCCCGACCTGGTGCACGCCGCGGTCGACGAGATCGCGACCCTGCATCGGGCCAAGTCGACCATCACCTACATCCGGGGAGTCCCGCCGGTCGTCAACGACCCGGTGATCACCGAGCTGCTGCGCGACGCCATGACCGAGCGCCGCGGCGCGTACGCGATCGAGGACACCGAGCAGAGCCTGGGCGGCGAGGACTTCTCCTGGTACCTGGAGCACGTCCCCGGCGCGATGGCCCGGTTGGGCGTGCGCACCCCGGGCGACACGACACGCCGGGACCTGCACTGCGGCGACTTCGACGCCGACGAGCGGGCCATCGAGGTCGGCGTCGAGCTGTTCACGGCGGCGGCGCTGCTGGACGCCGCTCCGAAGCGCTGACGCCGGGCGCCGAACAGCCCGGTCGGCCGACCCGTCCCCATTCGCGCCACTCGGCGTGCGAGTCGGCCGACACGCCTGCAAAATGGAGCGGTGCGACTCGCGGGCGTCGATCCGGTAACGACTGATGAACGGGTCTTTAACTGACATCTACGCGCGTTACGATCGCCCACAAGCCAGCGCCGCAAGGGGCGCTTTCGGTCAGTCTTGAAGGGACCTCCTCGTGCGCCGGGTATCCAAGATCACCGCCGCGTGTGCTGTCACAGCGGCTCTCGCTCTCACCGCCACCGCGTGCGGAGAGTCCTCCACCGAGAGCTCCGGCTCCGGGGACACCATCAAGGTCGGCATGGCCTACGACGTCGGCGGCCGTGGCGACAACTCCTTCAACGACTCCGCCGCGCGCGGTCTCGACAAGGCGAAGGCCGAGCTCGGCGTCGAGACCAAGGAGCTCACCGCCAAGACCGGTGAGACCCCGGCCGACCGCGAGCAGCGCCTCACGTCGCTCGCCGAGGGCGGCTTCAACCCCGTCATCGGTGTCGGCTTCGCCTACAAGGACGCCATCGACAAGGTCTCCGCGAAGTACCCGAAGACCAACTTCGGCCTCGTGGACTCGGTCTCCGAGAACAAGAACGTCGACTCGATCGTCTTCACCGAGGAGCAGGGCTCGTACCTCGCCGGTGTCGCGGCCGCGCTGAAGTCCAAGGACGGCAAGATCGGCTTCATCGGCGGCGTCGACACCCCGCTGATCAAGAAGTTCGCCGCCGGCTTCCAGCAGGGCGTCAAGGACACCAAGCCGGCCGCCTCGGTCACCATCCAGTACCTGTCCACCGGTACGGACTTCTCCGGCTTCGGCGCCCCGGACAAGGGCAAGGCCGCCGCCAAGGGCATGCTCGACAAGGGCATCGACGTCATCTACGCCGCCGCGGGCGGCTCCGGCGCCGGCGCGATCGAGGCCGTCGCGGCCAAGCCCGGCACCTGGGCGATCGGCGTCGACTCGGACCAGGCCAAGGACCCGGCCCTCTCCAAGTACGCCGGCTCGATCCTGACCTCGATGGTCAAGAACGTCGACACCGGTGTCTTCGAGCTGATCAAGTCCACCGAGGACGGCAAGCCGATGACGGGCACGCACACCTACTCGCTCGCCGAGAACGGTGTCTCGCTGACCACCACGGGTGACCACCTCAAGGACATCCAGGCCCAGCTCGACGAGGCCAAGAAGAAGATCGTCGACGGCACCATCAAGGTCCCGACGACCCTCTGACATCGCGCAGAACGGGGGCCCGGAGTGCGGCTTCGGCCGACACTCCGGGCCCCCTTCTCTCGTATGCCCGCAGGCAGTTGAACGATTTTCCGAAAGCTACGCGCGTAGCGTCGTTCCCGCAGGGTATTTTTCGCCACCGACAGCGCCTGCTTCCCCGCCTGATCCTCCTCACGCTCCCTGCCTAGGAGAGTGCGTCATCAAAGCCTCCAGCCCCAGTAGTCCGAACGCCGTAGAACTCCGCGGCATCACCAAGCGTTTCCCCGGCGTCGTGGCCAACCACGACATCGACATCACCGTGCGCCGCGGCACCGTGCACGCCCTCGTGGGCGAGAACGGCGCGGGCAAGTCGACCCTGATGAAGATCCTCTACGGCATGCAGAAGCCGGACGAGGGCACCATCACGGTCGACGGCGAGCTGGTGACGTTCCACAACCCCGGAGACGCCATCGCCCGCGGTGTCGGCATGGTGCACCAGCACTTCATGCTCGCGGACAACCTCACCGTCCTCGAGAACGTCGTCCTCGGCTCCGAGAAGCTGCACGGCATCGGTGACAAGGCCCGCGCCAGGATCAAGGAGATCTCCGACGCGTACGGCCTCGGCATCCGCCCGAACGTCCTCATGGAGGACCTCGGCGTGGCCGACCGTCAGCGCGTGGAGATCCTCAAGGTCCTCTACCGCGGCGCCCGCACCCTGATCCTCGACGAGCCGACCGCCGTGCTCGTCCCGCAGGAGGTCGACGCGCTCTTCGACAACCTGCGCGAGCTCAAGGCCGAGGGCCTGACGGTCATCTTCATCTCGCACAAGCTGGGCGAGGTCCTGTCGGTCGCCGACGAGATCACCGTCATCCGGCGCGGCACCACGGTCGGCACCGCCGACCCGAAGCACACCACCACCAAGCAGCTCGCCGAGCTGATGGTCGGCGCCGAGCTGCCCTCCCCGGAGACCCGCGAGTCGACCGTCACCGACGTGCCGATGCTGACGGTCCAGGACCTGTCGCTGAGCGCCGTCGACCCCGACGGCGTGATCCGCGCGGTGCTCGACGGCATCACCCTGACCATCCACAAGGGCGAGGTCCTCGGCATCGCCGGCGTCGAGGGCAACGGCCAGTCCGAGCTCGTCGACACGATCATGGGCATGCGCGCCGCCGACAGCGGTGTGGTGACCCTGGACGGCGACGACATCTCCGCCGCGCCGACCCGCAAGCGGCGCGAGGACGGCATCGGCTGCATCCCCGAGGACCGCCACCGGCACGGTCTGCTCCTGGAGGCCCCCCTCTGGGAGAACCGCATCCTCGGTCACGTCACCGAGAAGCCGAACTCCAAGGGCGCGATCCTCGACCTGAAGGCCGCCCGCAAGGACACCGAGCGGATCGTCCGCGAGTACGACGTCCGCACCCCCGGCATCGAGGTCACCGCGGCCTCCCTCTCCGGCGGCAACCAGCAGAAGCTGATCGTCGGCCGCGAGATGAGCCACGACCCCAAGCTGCTGATCGCCGCGCACCCCACCCGGGGCGTGGACGTCGGCGCGCAGGCGCAGATCTGGGACCAGATCCGCGCCGCCCGCCGCGAGGGCCTGGCGGTGCTGCTGATCTCCGCCGACCTGGACGAGCTGATCGGCCTGTCCGACACCCTGAGGGTGATGTACCGCGGCCGGCTGGTCGCGGACGCCGACCCGGCGACCATCACCCCGGAGCAGCTCGGCTCGGCCATGACCGGCGCCGCCGCCGGTCACCTTGCGCACGATGAGAGCCCTGAGGGCACCGACGGCCCGGAGGACGAGGCCCGATGAAGAAGATCGACAAGGAGCGGTTGCTCCTGGGGATCGCGGCGCCCGTGCTCGCGATCGTCGCCGCCTTCCTGATCACCGCCCTGGTGCTCGCGGCCACCGGCAAGGAGCCGTTCAGCGCCTTCGGGATCATGTTCGACTACGGCATCAAGTCGGACAGCCAGGTCTACATCATCAACAAGGCGACGACGTACTACCTGGCGGGCATCGCGGTGGCCATCGGCTTCCGCATGAACCTGTTCAACATCGGTGTCGACGGCCAGTACCGGCTCGCGGCCTTCTTCGCCGCCGCCGTCGGCGGCGCGCTGACCCTGCCGGGCATCGTCCAGATCCCGCTGATCATCATCACCGCGATGATCGTCGGCGCCATGTGGGCGGGCATCTCCGGTGTCCTCAAGACCACCCGCGGCGTCAGCGAGGTCGTCTCGACGATCATGCTGAACTTCATCGCGACCGCGATCATCGGCTACCTGCTGCAGCCCGGTCGCCTCGGCCACCTGGACGCGGCCGGCACCAAGGTCGCCACGACCCCGCTGCCGGAGTCCTCGCACTTCTTCGAGTTCCCGACCACCCCGACCCCGGTCTACGGCTTCGTCGTGGTCGCGGTCCTCGCGGGCGTCGCGTACTGGTTCACGCTCTCCCGCACCCGCTTCGGCTTCGACCTGCGCACCGTCGGCCAGTCCGACACGGCCGCCGCGGCCAGCGGTGTCGACGTCAAGAAGATGGTCGTCACCTCCATGCTGATCTCCGGCGCCATGGCCGGTCTGATCGGTATGCCGACGCTGCTCAACGACTCGTACGAGTTCGGCGGCGACTTCCCCGTCGGCATCGGCTTCACCGGTATCGCCATCGCCCTGCTCGGCCGCAACCACCCGATCGGCATCGCGCTCGCCGCGATCCTCTGGGCGTTCCTGGAGCGCGGCGGCCAGCAGCTCGAGTTCGAGGACTACGACCGGGAGATCGTCGGCGTCATGCAGGGCGTCATCGTCCTCTGCGTCGTCATCGCCTACGAGGTCGTCCGCCGTTACGGCATCAAGCGCCAGCAGCGCCAGGTCGGCGAGAAGCTCGCGGCCCAGGCCCGTTCCCACGACACGACGGAGGTGTCGGCGTGACCGCCACGGCGACTTCCACCCCGCCGCCCGCCGCCCCCAAGGCGGCCGGTGGCAAGGGCGGCCGCTCCCGCCTCTCGCTCCCCTGGATCCTGCTGATCGTGGCGGGCGGGCTCCTCGCCCTCTCCGCGGTGCGGGAGATCACCTGCCAGGAGGCCGTGACCTGCGCGCAGGACCTCACTTCGGCCGGCCAGATCAGCGCCGCGCTCTCGCTCGCCGTACCGATCGGCCTCGCCGGTCTCGGCGGGCTGTGGTCCGAGCGCGCGGGCGTGGTCAACATCGGCCTCGAGGGCATGATGATCCTCGGCACCTTCTTCGGCGCCTGGGCCGGCTGGCAGACCAGCCCCTGGATCGGCATCCTCGCCGGCATCGTGGGCGGCATGATCGGCGGTCTGCTGCACGCGGTCGCCACCGTCACCTTCAGCGTCGACCACATCATCTCCGGCATCGCGATCAACATCCTGGCGGTCGGTTTCACCACCTACTTCGCCAAGCTGTGGTTCAACTCCGGCGAGGCGGCGGCCAAGGGCGGCAGCCCCAAGCAGTCCCCGCCGGCCGAGGAGATCACCTCGGTCACGATCCCGGGCCTGTCGGACTGGCTGGCCGACATCGAGAAGCATCACTGGTTCCTGGTCTCGGACGTCGCGGGCATCCTCGGCGGCCTGGTCACCAACCTCTCGCTGGTCACGATCCTCGCCGTGCTGCTGGTCATCGCCACGTTCTTCGTGCTGTGGAAGACCGCGTTCGGTCTGCGGCTGCGCTCCTGCGGCGAGAACCCGATCGCCGCCGAGTCGCTGGGCGTCAACGTCTACAAGTACAAGTACATCGCCGTGATCGTCTCCGGCGGCCTCGCCGGACTCGGCGGCGCGTTCCTGTCGCTGGTCACCTCGCACATCTACAACGAGGGCCAGACCGGTGGCCGCGGCTACATCGGCCTCGCGGCGATGATCTTCGGCAACTGGCGTCCGGGCGGCCTCGCGATGGGCGCGGGCCTGTTCGGCTACGCCGACGCGCTCCAGCTGCGCAGCGGTGGCCAGTCGGTGCACGCGCTGCTCCTGCTGCTGTTCGTGGTGCTCGTCGGCATCGCGGCGTGGAAGGCGTACAAGAAGCGCTGGATCACCTCCTCGGTGAGCATCGTCATCGGCGTCGGCGTCCTGATCTGGTACCTCGGCACGACCACCGTCCCGGTCGAGTTCGTCAGCGCCACGCCGTACGTGGTCACCCTGCTGGTCCTCTCGCTCTCGGCGCAGCGCCTGCGGATGCCCAAGGCGGACGGCATGCGCTACCGCAAGGGCGAGGGCAAGTGACCACGCCGCCCGTCGTCGACTGGGACGTCCTGTGGGCGAGCGCGCGGGAGGCCATGTCCCACGCGTACGCGCCGTACTCGGGCTTCCCGGTGGGCGCGGCCGCCCTGGTCGACGACGGGCGGGTGGTCTCCGGCTGCAACGTGGAGAACGCCTCGTACGGCCTCTCGCTGTGCGCGGAGTGCGGGCTCGTCTCGCAGCTCCAGGCGACCGGCGGCGGCCGGCTCACGCACTTCGTGTGCGTGGACGGCCGGGGCGAGGCGCTGGTGCCCTGCGGCCGGTGCCGCCAGCTGCTGTACGAGTTCGGCGGCCCCGCGCTCGTCCTGGAGACGCCCACCGGCCGGCTGACCCTGGACGAGATGCTGCCGCAGGCATTCGGCCCCGGCCACCTCGCCAAGTAGCACCTCGGAGCGGCCCTTCCGGCACGATGGGAGGGGCCGCTCCCTCCTTTGACCCCTCTATGCGCGTAGAAAGAGGCACCACATGGACGTCATCTCCGTCATCCGCACCAAGCGGGACAAGGGCGAGCTGACCCCCGAGCAGATCGACTGGGTCATCGACGCGTACACCCGCGGCGAGGTCGCCGACGAGCAGATGTCGGCCCTGGCCATGGCGATCCTGCTGAACGGCATGAACCGCGACGAGATCGCCCGCTGGACCGCGGCGATGATCGCGAGCGGCGAGCGCATGGACTTCTCGTCCCTCTCCCGCCCGACCTCCGACAAGCACTCCACCGGCGGCGTCGGCGACAAGATCACCCTCCCGCTGGCCCCGCTGGTCGCCGCCTGCGGTGCGGCCGTTCCGCAGCTCTCCGGCCGCGGCCTCGGCCACACCGGCGGCACCCTGGACAAGCTGGAGTCGATCCCCGGCTGGCGGGCGCTGCTGTCGAACGAGGAGATGCTGTCCGTCCTGGACGGGACGGGAGCGGTGATCTGCGCCGCGGGCGACGGCCTGGCGCCCGCCGACAAGAAGCTCTACGCCCTGCGGGACGTCACCGGCACCGTCGAGGCGATCCCGCTGATCGCCTCCTCGATCATGTCGAAGAAGATCGCGGAGGGCACCGGCTCGCTGGTCCTGGACGTGAAGGTCGGCACCGGCGCGTTCATGAAGAACATCGAGGACGCGCGGGAGCTCGCGCGGACGATGGTCGGCCTCGGCACCGACAGCGGCGTCAAGACGGTCGCCCTGCTCACCGACATGTCCACCCCGCTCGGCCTGACCGCCGGCAACGCCCTCGAGGTCCGCGAGTCGGTCGAGGTCCTCGCGGGCGGCGGCCCGGCGGACGTCGTCGAGCTGACGATCGCGCTGGCCCGCGAGATGCTCGACGCGGCCGGCATCAAGGACGCCGACCCGGCGAAGGCGCTGGCGGACGGCTCCGCGATGGACGTCTGGCGGCGCATGATCGCGGCCCAGGGCGGCGACCCGGACGCGACCCTGCCGGTCGCCCGCGAGCAGCACGTCGTCACCGCCCCGACGTCGGGCGTGCTGACCCGCCTCGACGCGTACGACGTCGGCATCGCCGCCTGGCGCCTCGGCGCGGGCCGCGCGCGCAAGGAGGACCCGGTGCAGGCGGGCGCGGGCGTGCAGCTGCACGCCAAGCCCGGCGACACGGTCACCGCGGGCCAGCCCCTGATGACCCTCCACACGGACACCCCGGAGAAGTTCGGCTACGCCCTGAAGCCCCTGGAGGCGGCGTACGACATCGCGCCGGAGGGCACGGCGTTCACGCCGACCCCGATCGTCATGGACCGCATCGCGTGATCATTTGATCGCCCTTGGCATGTGCCAGTGGCCCTTTCGGGCGAACGGGATCGGTGGACCCCCACCGGTCCCGTTCGGCATCCTGGGATCCTGGTGCAGGATCGCCGACCACAGGTGGTCGAAGGCCGCCTCCAGGGGGCCGTCCAGGATCTCGGCCGTGTCCCCCGCCGCGCCGTACGCGTGGAACACCTTCGACCAGTCGAACCGGCTCAGGCCGTCAACCCCTCCGCGAGCAGCGCCGGCAGCTCGTGCATCGCGGCGAAGACCCGCGTCCCCGGCCCCGTCAGCCGCTCCGCGGGGGTCAGCCCGCCCGCGTACCCGAAGGCCCGCATCCCCGCCGCGCGGGCCGCCTGCACGCCGTACGGGCTGTCCTCGACGACCGCGCACCGCTCCGGCGCCACGCCCATCGACGCCGCCGCGTGCGGGGACAGGTCGGGGGCGGGCTTGCCGCGGGTCACGTCGCGGGCGCTGAATATCCGGCTGTCGTCGAAGCGGTCCAGCAGGCCCGTGCGCGTCAGGTTGCGGCGGATCGATCGGTGGCTGCCGTTCGACGCCAGGCAGAAGGGGATGTCCAGCGCGTCCAGGACGTTTGTGATCCCGGCGACCTCCCGCAGCTCGGCGTCCAGCGCCGCGTCGTACAGCGGCCGGTACGTCTCGTGCCAGCCCGGCTCCAGGGGCCGCCCGCGCCGCTCCTCGACGATCGCCGTCAGCCGGTCGTTCGACGAGCCCACGAAGTACTCGACGACCTCGGCCTCGGTGAACTCTGCGCCGAGCGAGGCGAACACCTCGCGGTCGACCCGGCAGTAGATCCGCTCGCTGTCGACCAGGACCCCGTCGCAGTCGAAGATCACCAACTCCACCGGCGGCATCCCGCGCTCTCGATTCATGCAGCGCAGCCTAAGAGGGCGATGAGTTCCGACCGCCGCCCGGGTCTACTGGTTGTGGACACCAGACAGCCGCTCGTTCTCTACGTCTCCGGGCGCATCACGCGCGCCGACGCGCCGGGTCTCTGCGCCGACCTGGAGTGTCGGCTCGTCGGGCTCGATCCCGCCGACGTCGTGTGCGACGTCGGCGCGCTCACACAGGCCGATCTGGCCGTCGTCGACGCGCTCGCCCGGCTCCGGCTCACCGCCGGGCGGCTCGGACACACCCTGCGCTTCCGGGGCGTGGGCCAGGAGCTGCGGCTGCTCCTGGCCCTCGTCGGCCTGGACGAGACCGTCCTCTGACTCACGCCTCCAGTCGGTCCGGCAGGTCGAACAGGGGGAACCAGCGCTTGGTGTCCAGGAAGAACGTCATCTCGCCGATCCTGCCCTCGGAGAGCTCCAGGACGATCAGCGCCCACGGGCTGAACCCGCCCTCGGGGTTCGGGTGGTAGTGCGCGAAGGCCGGCGAGCCGTTCGCCACCGTCGGCACCAGCTTCGAACCGCGGCACACCTCGCCGACCCCGAGCATCCAGCCGACGATGTCGTCGTGGCCGCGCAGCCACAGGTCGTACGGCGGCATGGACATCGTCGCGTCCTCGTGCAGCAGCGCGGTGAGCGCCTTCATGTCGTAGCCCTCGAAGGCCACCACGTAGCGCTCCAGGAGCTGCTGCTGCTCCTCGTCCAGCGGGTTCGCCGTGTCCGAGCCGCCCTCGCCCGGCCCCTGCTCCGCGAGCGTCGCCCGGGCCCGCTGCAGCGCGCTGTTGACCGAGGCGACCGAGGTGCCGAGCAGCTCCGCGACCTCGGCGGCCTTCCAGGCCAGCACCTCGCGCAGGATCAGCACCGCCCGCTGCTTCGGCGGCAGATGCTGCAGCGCCGCGACGAACGCCAGCCGGATCGACTCGCGCGCCACCGCCGTCTCCGCCGGGTCGGCGACCGAAGGCAGCACCCGGCCGTCCGGCACCGGCTCCAGCCAGGTGATCTCCGGCCGCTCGTTGAGCCGCGCCTGCGCGACCGGCGTGGCCGCCGTCAGGTCCATCGGCCGGGCCCGCTTGTTGCCCGCGTTGAGCGAGTCCAGGCAGACGTTGGTGGCGATCCGGTACAGCCAGGACCGCAGGCTGGAGCGGCCCTCGAAGGAGTCGATGGAGCGCCAGGCCCGGACCATGGTGTCCTGCACCGCGTCCTCCGCCTCGAAGGAGGAACCCAGCATCCGGTAGCAGTAACCGGTCAGCTCCGTCCGGTACTTCTCCAGCCTGGAGTCCAGGTCGCCGGTCGTCGCCAGATCGCTCATCGAGTCCACCCCACTCGCCGCACGACGTCCGTTCGACGCCGGTGAGCAGGAAGCTACCGCAGCCCACTGACAGCCGGGGCCCGGTTTCCGCTGTGCGCCCCGTGCGCGCCCCGGTGGACCCGGCGCGCGAGCCGCTCCTCGACGCGCGCCGCGTGCGTCCCGTACAGCGTGATGGAGACGACGCCGAGCACCGCCACCAGGCCGAGCAGCACCGTGGCGGACCAGCCGCCCAGGTGGAAGGCGACCGCGCCGAGCGTGCCGCCCGCGCTGCTGCCCAGGTAGTACGCGGACTGGTACAGCGCCGACGCCTGCGCGCGCCCGGTCTTCGCGGTCCGGCTCACCGACGACGAGGCGACCGCGTGCCCGGCGAAGAAGCCCGCCGTGATGAGCACCAGGCCCGCCAGGACGGCGGCCAGCGACTCCGACATCGACAGCAGCAGACCGGCCGCCGTGGTGCCCACCGCCAGGTACAGCGCGCCCCGTCGGCCCATCCGGCCGACCAGCTTGCCGGCCGCCGCGGACGAGACCGTGCCGACCAGGTAGACCAGGAAGACCGAGCCGACGACGCCCTGCGGCAGCGAGAACGGCGCCTCGACCAGCCGGTAGCCGATCACCGTGTACACCGCGCCGAAGACCGTCATGAACAGCGCGCCGATCGCGTAGAGGCGCAGCAGCAGCGGGTCGGCCAGATGCGTCCGCACGGTCGCTGCCAGCGCCCTCGGGTTCAGCGAACCCGGCGTGAAGTGCCGGGCCTTGGGCAGCAGCAGCCGGAACGCGACCGCGCACACCACGGCCATCAGGCCGACCGCCGCGAGCCCCGCGCGCCAGCCCCACAGCTGGGCCGCCCAGCCGGTGACGATCCGGCCGCTCATGCCGCCGATCGAGTTCCCCGCGACGAACAGTCCGATCGCGCCGATCAGCGCCTTCGGCCGTACCTCCTCCGCCAGGTACGCCATCGCCGACGCCGGCACGCCGGCCAGCGCCGCGCCCTGTACGGCGCGCAGCGCGACCAGCCACTCCAGGCTCGGCGCGAAGGGGACCAGAAGGCCGACCACGACGGCCACGGCCAGCGAGACGGTCATCATGGGCCGCCGTCCGAAGCGCTCGGACAGGGCGCTCAGCGGCAGCACGCACAGCGCGAGCGCGCCGGTGGCCGCGGACACCGTCCAGGACGCGGCCGAGGCGGTGGCCCCGAACTCCGCGGAGACGGCGGGCAGCAGGGCCTGGGTGGAGTAGAGAAGAGCGAACGCAGCCACTCCCGCGGCGAAGAGCGCCAGGCTCATCCGGCGGTGGCCGGGGGTTCCGGGGGAAAGGCGGGTGTCGGCGACCGCTTCTTGAGCGGCCGCCTTGGTACTGGCAGGAGGCATACGTCGACCGTAGGCATCCACGTTTGATGCGTCCAATGCACGGAACGGCTTTAATCGTTCCCATGGTGCATGAGTACAGGTCACAGCATCGGCTGTCACTGAACAGTAACGAAGAAGACATGGGAACGGTGCTTGCGCCGAGGCTCGCGTACTTCGCCGCGGTCGCCCGGCACGAGCACGTGACCCGTGCCGCGGCCGAGCTGGGCGTGCCGCAGTCCACCCTGTCCCGGGCGATGGTCCGGCTCGAAGAGGACCTCGGCGTCGCCCTGTTCGCCCGCCGCGGCCGCACCGTGTCGCTGACCCCGGCCGGCCGGACGTTCCTCGGCTCCGCCGAACGCGCCCTCGCCGAGGTGGAGAAGGCCGCCGACTCGGTGCGCGCGGACGCCGATCCGGGGGCCGGCCGCGTCGCCTTCGGCTTCCTGCACACCATGGGCTCCGAGACCGTGCCGGGGCTCATCCGGGCCTTCCGGGCAGACCACCCCCGGGTCCGGTTCACCCTGGTGCAGAACTACGGCGAGGCGATGATCGAGCGGCTTCGCGCCGGCGACCTAGACCTGTGCCTGACCTCCCCGATCCCGGACGCCCCCGACCTGGTCGCCCGCCGCCTCGACGAGCAGCGGCTGCGCCTGGTGGTGCCGGACGACCACCGGCTCGCCGGGCGCAAGCGGGTGCGCCTCGCGGAGGCCGCCGACGAGACCTTCGTGACCCTGGAGCCCGGCTACGGGCTGCGCCGCATCACCGACGACCTCTGCGCCGAGGCCGGTTTCAAACCCCGGGTCGCCTTCGAGGGCGAGGAGGCCGAGACGCTGCGCGGACTGGTCGCCGCCGGGCTCGGCGTGGCGCTGCTGCCGCCGCCGGCCGTCGCCCGCCCGGGCGTCGTCGAGCTCAACGTCACGGCCCCGCGCGCGGTCCGCGAGATCGGCGTCGCCTGGCTGGACGGCCACCCGGACACGCCCCCCGTGGCCGCCTTCAAGAAGTTCCTGCTGAGCAAGCGCGGCACCCTGCTGCCGGAATGGGACCGCGGCCGGTAGCCGGAGCCCGCTACGGCCGCAGGGAGCGGCCGAAGCCCGCCGCCAGCGGCATCCGGAGCCCCAGCGGCGGCGGCGCCGCCAGCGCGTCCGCGACCGGCCGGGAGTACGGCCGCCCGAACAGCGAGCCGAGCACGAAGTCGGCGGCCAGGGACAGGACTTCGTCGTGGTGCTGGCGCAGCGCGTGCCCGTCCGAGTGGACCTCGAACCGGCAGGTGTCGCGGTTCGCCTTCTTCACCCGCTCCGCCAGCCGGTACGAAAGCTCCGGGTCCGAGCGCGCGTCGGTGGTGCCGTGCACCACCAGCACCCGCCGGCCGACCAGTTGCCGGACCGGCTCCGGCTCCGCCGCCATGTCGTCCTCCGGCAGCCAGGGGGCCATCGCGAGCACGGAGTTGACCGCCGTGTGCCCGGCGGCCCGCAGCGCCGCCCGCGCCCCCATGCCGTGCCCTGCCAGGCAGACCGGGACGTCCCCGTAGCGCCGTACCGCCTCCGCCGCCGCCCAGGTCGCGTCCTCGGCGAGGCGCGCGTCGGTCCCGTTCCAGCCGCGCCCCCGGTAGCGCACCACGTGCGCCACGAGCCCCTCGGCCCGCCCGGCGCGTGCGAGGCGGCGGCCCAGGGGCAGGGCCGCGGCGTGCGCGAGGACGGAGGGCCCGCGCGCGGACGAGGCCTCGCCGTCGGGCAGCAGCAGCACCACCCCGCCGACCGCCGACTGCGTGTGCGAGGTGCCGACGGGCCGCCCGAGCCGGGGTCGCCGGCCGTCGGTGGTCCCTACGAGTGCGAACTGGGCCATGACAGAACAGTCTCAGAAGCGGAGGTGTACGCCATCCGTACGCGCGGTCACTGTTACGTATCGACAAGCGAGTTGAGGACAGGCGCTCTACGCGCGTAGGGGCTAGAGTGCGGAAATGACGAGCCAGACCCCCAACGTCCCCACCGCGGACCAGATCCGCCGTGCCCCGAAGGTGCTGCTCCACGACCACCTCGACGGCGGACTGCGCCCCGGCACCATCATCGAGATCGCCCAGCAGGTCGGCTACGAAGGCCTGCCCGAGACCGAGCCCGACAAGCTCGGCATCTGGTTCCGCGAGGCCGCCGACTCGGGCTCGCTGGAGCGCTACCTGGAGACCTTCGCGCACACCTGCGCCGTCATGCAGACCCGCGAGGCCCTCTTCCGCGTCGCCGCCGAGTGCGCCGAGGACCTCGCCGAGGACGGAGTCGTGTACGCCGAGGTCCGCTACGCCCCCGAACAGCACCTGGAGGCCGGACTCACCCTCGAAGAGGTCGTCGAGGCCGTCAACGAGGGCTTCCGCGAGGGCGAGCGCCGGGCCCGCGCCAACGGCCACCGGGTCCGCGTAGGCGCCCTGCTCACCGCCATGCGGCACGCCGCCCGTGCCCTGGAGATCGCCGAACTCGCCAACCGCTACCGCGACTCCGGCGTCGTCGGCTTCGACATCGCCGGCGCCGAGGCGGGCTACCCGCCCACCCGGCACCTCGACGCCTTCGAGTACCTCAAGCGGGAGAACAACCACTTCACCATCCACGCCGGCGAGGCCTTCGGGCTGCCGTCCATCTGGCAGGCCCTGCAGTGGTGCGGCGCGGACCGGCTCGGCCACGGCGTGCGCATCATCGACGACATCGAGGTCGGCGAGGACGGCGAGGTACGGCTCGGCCGGCTCGCCGCGTACGTCCGCGACAAGCGGATCCCGCTGGAGCTCTGCCCGACCTCCAACCTGCAGACCGGCGCGGCCGTCTCGTACGCCGAGCACCCCATCGGCCTGCTCCGCACCCTGCACTTCCGGGCCACCGTCAACACCGACAACCGGCTGATGAGCGGCACCAGCATGAGCCGGGAATTCGAGCACCTGGTCGACACATTCGGCTACACGCTCGACGACATGCAGTGGTTCACGGTCAATGCGATGAAATCAGCTTTCATTCCTTTCGATGAACGTCTGGCGATGATCAATGACGTCCTTAAGCCCGGATATGCCGAGCTGAAATCCGAATGGCTGTTCCGGCAGACCGCTGCGACCAGCGGTTCTTCCACTCCGGAGGGGTGAGTTCGCGCAGCTCGGAGGGGGTCGGGGCGACCGGATGACACGAATTCCGGTCGCCCCGGGATGTTTGCGGACGGCAATGTTCGCTGGCTAGGTTGCAGAGCCGCTCATCATTCCCAGATTCCTCGAGTCCGGGATCCCCGATTCCCCCCAAGGATGATTTCTCGATGAAGCAGTCTGCCAAGACGCTCGGTGTCGCCGCCCTGGGCGCCGCTTTCGCCGCTGCCGCCGCCGGAACGGCCTCCGCCGCGCCCGTCACCCACGACGCCTCGAGCGCGCTGGGGGCGGTGCAGGCCCTGCCGGTGGCGGACTCCCTGACCGAGCTGCCCGGCGGCGCGGCCGAGTCCCTCGGCGCCGGGGAGGGCGCGCTGTCCGAAGGCGCGGCCAACCTCCCGGCGGCGACCGACTCGGCTGCCAAGCAGGCCACCCAGACCGCCCCGAACGCGCTCGCCGAGTCCCCGCTGGGCGGCCTGCTCGGCGGCCTGCCGGTCAACGGCCTGCCCACCAACTCGGTCCTCCCGGGCGGCGGTCTGACGGGCGGCCTGGCCGGCGGTCTGCCGATCGGCTGACGCCCACCGCGTCCATCCGTGGGGCACACACCCGTACCGGGCGTGTGCCCCACGGCTTTGTGTCACGATCCGCCCATGTACGCGAAGGCGCCGTCCCCGACGGCACCCCGTCGGTCCGTCCGGACCGTACGGGGCGCGCGGGCCGCCCTGGCGGCCCTGTTCCTGGCGGTCACGGCCGCCGCCTGCGCCGGCGACCCGCCGCGCGTCACCGCGAAGGCCCCCGAGTCCGGAGCGAGCCCGCTGGAGCGCGCCGCGCTCGCGGACGGCGATCTGCCCGACTACCAGGTCTCCGCCCTGAAGATCCCCGGCGCCACGTCCGGCCAGCCCACCGCGGACCGCGCCGACTGCCAGCCGCTCGCCGACGTCATGGGCGACCGGCCCAGCCCCGGGGCCCTGACCACGGTCAATCGCGGCCTCGGTTCACGACGTGCGCCCGGCCTCGCCGTCGCCGCCTCGCTCAGCGCGTACGACCCCGCCGACGCCCGCCGGCTGCTCGCCGCTCTGCGCACGGCCGTCGACGCCTGCGGCGCGGGCTTCACCGCGCGGGTCCAGGGGCAGAGCGGCCGTTACTCCGACGTCACGGCCGTCCCGTACGAGGCCGGCGGCGACGAGACCGTCTCCTGGACCGCCACCGGCGCGGCCCGCGGACTGCGCGCGCCGCTGCACATGGTCGTGGTCCGCGAGGGCGCGACGGTGGTCCGTTTCATGGCCCTCGACCTCGGCCGGGGCGGCGAGGGCGGGGCGTCCCCCCGGGTGCCCCAGGAGGTCGCCGACAAGCAGCTGGCGAAGATCGCCCGGATGCCGGGCGGCTGATCACCAGGCCGTGGAGGTGCTCTTCTCCGAGGGCAGGAACAGCCACAGCGCGATATAGATCAGGAACTGCGGGCCGGGGAGCAGACACGAGGCGACGAAGATGATCCGCATCGTGGTCGTCGAGATGCCCCAGCGCCGAGCCAGCGCTGCGCACACTCCGCCGATCATGCGTCCTTCGCGGGGGCGGACAAGTGCGGCCATGATGGGCTCCTTATGCTCGCGTTCACGAGCCGTCTCGGGGAGCCGCTCCGTCGGGCTCCCGATGACTCCATGGTGCGGCCGGAGCAGGGGACAAAGCGTCGGTCTACGGGGCGATCCCGACCCTGGGAATCGTCGGGGTAGGCCCCTGAGGAGCCTCCTCCCGCAGCAGGGTCCGCACCCGTCCGCGCCCGTTCCTCGCCCTGCGCCGGAGCAGGGCGCGGCCGACCGGGACCACCAGAAGGTGCGCCAGGGCCACACCGGTCGTGTTCAGGAGCAGCGAGTCCACGTCGACGACCTGGCCCGGCACGCCGGTCTGCAGCAGTTCGATGATCAGCGAGAGCAGCGCGCCCGCGGTGACCGTGCGGGCGAACGACGCCCACGTCGACACCACGAGCCGGCCGTCGGCCAGCGGCAGCAGGACGCCGAGCGGGGCGAGCAGCAGCAGCCCCTCGCCGATCCGCCAGGCGGCCTCGGCCGGCCCCAGCGCCAGATCCGCCCGGATGCCGGCCAGCGGCTCCAGATTGGGCGCGGTCATCCACGGCACGTCCAGCGGGCGGAGCGTCAGCCACGCCACGAGCAGCAGATGCGCGAGGAGGAGAACGAACCCCACCCCGCGAAAGCGGATGACGGCGCTGCCGCCCGAACCATGACGCTGCACGCCCCCCAAGACGCGGGCACCGGCAGGATCGGTTCCGCGTGTTGCGCAGACGTCCTCAGCGCGTCGGCGCGCCCGACGTCGTCACGGTCGGGGCCGCCCCGTCCGGGCGGTCCTTGAGCTGTTCCGTGCAGCGGTAGCGGTGGACCGGGTAGTCGCCGGGGCCGCCCAGGACCACCGTGCGGGCGGCGCCACCGGCGGCGCTCTCGGCGAAGGTGCAGACGATCTGCGACAGGGCGGTCGGGGCGAGGTCCTCAGGCTGGCGGCTGAGCCGGAGCGCCCCCTTCGGGTCGCCCTCCCGCCCGCCGGTGACCACCAGCGGGCCCTTCACGGCGGTGGAGAACCCGGCCGTGCGCTCCGCGTCCGACGGATCGGCCTGCAACTCCATGAGCAGCGCCGAGGCCGTCGTGACCCGGTCTCCGGAGACCTTCTGCTCCGGCACGATCGTCGTCCGGTCCACGGCCTCCAGTTGCGAGCCGCACACCAGGTACACCCGCAGCGGAATCCCCGGCCGCGCCTGCGCGACCGGGCCTTCCACGCTGCACGCCGCCCGCGACGGCGCCGCACCCGCGTCGACCGGCACGGTCGTCGTCCTGATCCCGCACCCGGCGAGCACGACCGCCCCCAGGACGACCGCCCCCAGCCGCGCGGCGACCCGCCCCCTGCCCGACCTCACTGACCGTTTCCTTCCTCGTCGCCCGCGATGGCCGAGGCGTCGCGCGGGAGGCGCAGGACGAAGATCGCGCCGTCGCCGTCCGGGGAGTTCGCGGCCGTGATGTCGCCGCCGTGGATGTGCGCGTTCTCCATCGCGATGGAGAGCCCGAGGCCGGAGCCCTCCGACCGGGGCCGCGAGGCGCTCGCCTTGTAGAAGCGGTCGAAGACGTGCGGCAGCACCTCCGCGGGGATGCCCGGCCCGTGGTCCCGGACCTCGATGACCAGCTCGTCGTCCTCGGTCCGCACCGCCACCCGTACCGGCGAGCCGCCGTGCTTGAGCGCGTTGCCGATCAGGTTCGCCAGGATCACGTCGAGCCGGCGCGGGTCGAGCCGCGCCATGATGCCGCGCTCGGCGTCCAGGTCGACCGCGTCCAGCCAGGCCCGCGCGTCGATGCACGCGGTGACCTGGTCGGCGACGTCCACGTCGTCCAGGACGAGCCGCGCGGTGCCCGCGTCGAAGCGGGTCACCTCCATCAGGTTCTCCACCAGGTCGTTCAACCGCCGCGTCTCGCTGACCACCAGCGCCACCGCCGGCGCGATCATCGGGTCGAGGCTGTCCTGCTCGTCCTCCAGGACCTCGGTCACCGCGGTCAGCGCCGTCAGCGGGGTGCGCAGCTCGTGCGACATGTCGGCGACGAACCGGCGGCTCGACTCCTCCCGCGCGCTCATGTCCGCGACCTTCTTCTGCAGCGACTCGGCCGTGGTGTTGAACGTCCGTGACAGCTCGGCCAGTTCGTCGGTGCCGGAGACCCGCAGCCGGGTGTCCAGCTTGCCCTCGCCGAGCCGCCGAGCCGCCTCGCCGAGCCGGTGCACCGGCCGCAGCACGGTGCTCGCCGCGGCCTGCGCGAGCAGCGCGGAGCCCACCAGGGCCAGCAGGGTCGCGATCCCCAACGACCAGCCGAGCGAGTTCAGGTCCGCCCGCTCCGCGTCCAGGGACTTGAACATGTAGCCGGTCGGCCCGCCGCCGATGATCCGCGTCCCGCCGACCAGATACGGCTTGCCGCCGCGCTGCGTCCGCTGCCAGAACAGGTGGTACGAGAAGGAGTTGTTCTCGGTGACCTTGCGCTCGGTGTTCACCGCCTCCTGGAGCGAGGCGGGCACGTCCGCCAGCGTGAACCGGTCCGGGTCGGACGTGCCGATGATCGGCTTGCCCGCGTCCCGCTCGCCGAGCAGCAGCACGCTGTAGCCGGAGCCGCTGCTCGCCATCTGCTCGGCGGTGACCCGCAGATCGTCCTCGTTCGGCTTGAGCGGCAGCCCGGCCGCCCGGTTCTGCATCTGCCGCCGGAAGTCGTTGAGCGCCCCGTCCTGGGTGCGGGTGAGCACCGCCTCGCGGTTGAGCCAGTACGCGATCCCCGACGCGGAGACCGCGGCGGTCAGCGCGACCAGCGCGAAGACCACGACGAGCCGCAGTCGCAGGCTGGTGAGACGGAGTCCGGCCAATATCCCTTTTCTCACGCAGGGACGTCCAGCCGGTAGCCGACTCCGCGCACGGTACGGATCAGGGTCGGCGAGGACGGCACGTCCTCCACCTTGGCGCGCAGCCGCTGCACGCACGCGTCGACCAGACGCGAGTCGCCCAGGTAGTCGTGCTCCCACACCAGACGCAGCAACTGCTGGCGCGACAGGGCCTGTCCGGGCCGCCGGCTCAGCTCGAGGAGCAGCCGCAGCTCGGTCGGCGTGAGCTGCAGGTCCTCTCCGTTCTTCGTCACGGTCATGGCCGAGCGGTCGATCACCAGCGAGCCGAAGGTCGCCGAGTCCGTGGACTCCCGCTCGCCGCGGCGCAGCACGGCCCGGATGCGGGCGTCGAGCACACGGCCCTGCACCGGCTTGACGACGTAGTCGTCGGCCCCGGACTCCAGGCCCACGACCACGTCGATGTCGTCGCTGCGCGCGGTCAGCAGAATGATCGGCAGCTGGTCGGTGCGCCGGATCCGGCGGCACACCTCGAAGCCGTCGATTCCGGGCAGCATGACGTCCAGCACGACCAGGTCGGGCCGCTGCTCGCGCAGCAGCTGCAGACCGTCCTCGCCGGTCGCCGCAGTGGCCACACGGTGGCCCTGGCGGGAGAGCGAGAGCTCCAGGGCCGTGCGGATGGCGTCGTCGTCCTCGATCAGCAACAGGAAAGGCACGCCGCCATTCTGGCGCATCGGGCCGCCGGAGTTCGACCGTGGCCGTTCTCCTGTACGACACCTCCCCCTGTGACACGCCTGTGACAGTCGACGGACACCGTCATGAAGTGGCAGGGGCAAGCTCATTGGCACACGGACCGAAGCAGACTCCGACCGATGGGGGGCGCGAGATGAACGCACTGCACAGCACCACTTCAAGCGCAGTTGTCACGCGTCTCCACGACGTCACTCGGAGCACGGAGAAGTCCGGCGCGGTGAACGGGCGGGGGTGCGTTCGCAGCGTCGGGCGTCAGCACAAGGCGCCGTACATGGTGGCTGTGACTGACGGGGGAGCGGCGTACGGGGAGGTCTCGGGGGAGAGTGCGAGCCGGTCGGAAGCGGAGTTCACCGCCTACGTCCAGGAGCGTCGCGCCTCCCTGTACGCCACCGCCTACCACCTGACCGGCGACCGGTTCGAGGCCGAGGACCTGCTCCAGAGCGCGCTGTTCTCCACGTACCGCGCCTGGGACCGGATCAGCGACAAGGCGGCCGTCGGCGGCTACCTGCGTCGCACCATGACCAATCTGCACATCAGCGCCTGGCGCCGGCGCAAGCTCAACGAGTACCCGACGGAGGAGCTGCCGGAGACGGTGGGCGAGACCGACGCGATGCGCGGCACGGAGCTGCGCACGGTGCTCTGGCAGGCGCTGGCCCGGCTGCCCGAACTGCAGCGCACCATGCTGGTGCTGCGGTACTACGAGGGCCGGACCGATCCGGAGATCGCGGAGATCCTGGACATCAGTGTCGGCACGGTGAAGTCGAGCATCTGGCGCTCGCTGCGGCGACTGCGCGAGGACGAGGTGCTGAGCTTCGGCCGTGACGAGGAGGAGTCCTTCGGCGAGCTGGTGGCCTGAAGGTCGGGGGGAACACGGGGGAACACGGGGGAACACGGGGGAGCAGTACACGGGGGCCGTACGGGGGTACGGGAACGCGGGGCGGACGAAGTCGGGGGACTTGTCCGCCCCGTATCTCTGTGTACGGGGTCGTGCGTCAGCGTGTCGCAGGGGTGCGGCAGCGGCCCGCCGCCGCGGCCGCGAGGCGGCCCAGGGCCTCCTGCTTCGCGCACGGGTACGCGCCCAGGGAGGTCTGGCGGGCGACGATCGAGCGCTCGGCGCGCATCAGCCGCCAGCCGCGGCGCAGCAGGAACGGGACCGACTTGCGGCCCTCCTTGAGGTCGCGCAGCAGCCGGCGGCGGAACGTCGTCGAGGGGCGGCCGCGCAGGCAGAGCGCGTCGGCCAGGACGCCGAGCTCCTGGCAGCGGTGCACGATCTCGGCCGCGAAGATGCCCTCCGCGACGAACAGCGGGGTCCGCTCGATGTCCAGCCGCTCCCGGTCGACGCGCGCGCTGGTGGCGATGTCGTACACCGGAACCTCGGTACGGCCGGTGCGGCAGAGCTCGGTGATCGCGGCGAGCGCGGCGTCGGCGTCCCAGGAGAGCGGGGAGTCCCAGTCGATGTCCGGGGTGTCCGGGACCAGCGGGAGGGTCGGGTCGTCGCCCTCCTTGTAGAAGTCGTCGAGGCGCAGCACCGGGAGGCCGGCGACCGCGGCGAGGGACGACTTGCCGGAGCCGGAAGGGCCCGCGAGCAGCACGACACGCGTCGGAATCGGTTGGGAACTCACGGGACACCAGTGTGAAGCATTAGGCCGTACAGGGGACCACTCCAGACGGCCGTTGGTATCGAGCATCACACCGGAACTACGCTCGGTGCCCGTCCCGTTACTCGATCGACAGGGAATCCCATGGCACGCCACGCCGACACCCCGCCCCGCCGCTCCCTCCTCCGCACGGCCGGTCTGACGGTCACCGCCGCCGGCGCGGTGCTCGGCCTCGGGGCCGGGGCCGCCCAGGCCGCGACGGCTCCCGTGCCGCTGCCGGTGGGCACGCTCGCCGGCAGCGACACCACCGAGGCGGCGCAGGGCGTCCTCGACGCCGTCCCGTACGCCGTCGCCCCGGTGAAGAACCTCCAGCTCGACCCGCTGGCCAACACCGGCGTCGACCCGCTGGCCAACGGCGCGGGCACGCAGGTCGCCGACTTCAAGCCGGTCGCCACGACGATGGCGACGGACCCGATCACGAGCGGCGGGGCGCTGGGAGACCTTCCCCTCGCCGGCGCGGCGACGGGCCTGCTGCCGGGCTGACGGCCTACGCGCCGGTCGCGTCCTGCTCGGCCGGCGGGCGGCGCAGCGGGATCTCCTGTACGAGCCAGGCCGCCGCGAAGGCGAGCGCGGCCAGTACGGCGACCCCCGTGGCCACCCCGTGCAGGCCGTGCGTCACGGCTGCCCGGAAGGCCTCCCGTACCGGCTCGGGCAGGGCGTGCGCCTGTTCCGGGGTCAGGTTCGGGTCCGCGTCGCCCAGACGGGCGGTGAAGACCGCGCCGAGGACGGCGACGCCCAGCGAGCCGCCGATCGTGCGCACCAGGGTGACTGTCCCGCTGGCCGCGCCCAGGTCGCGCGGCGGCGCGCTGTACATGGTGATCAGCATCGTCGACTGCATCAGGAACCCCATGCCCGCGCCGAGCACCACCGTGAGCGCGGAGGCCACGGCGGTGGGCGTGTCCACGGCGAGCAGCAGCAGGGCCAGCGCGCCCGCGGTCATCAGGGCCCCGCCGAGGATCGGGTAGATCCGGTAGCGGCCGGTGCGCCTGATGACCCGGCCGGTCGCCAGCTGGACGGCGACCATGCCGAGCATCAGCGGGAGCAGCAGCAGGCCGCTCGCCGTGGACGACTGGCCGCGCACGAACTGCAGGTACTGCGGCAGGTAGTTCATCGCGGCGAGCATGCCCGCGCCGACCAGGAAGCTGAGGAGCTGCGCCAGCGTGAAGTTGCGGCTGGCGAACAGCCGGGGCGGGATGACCGGCTCCTCGGCGCGCCGCTCGACGCGTACCAGGGCGGCGAGGGCCGCCGCGCCGACCGCGCCCAGGGCGAGGATCTGCGGCGAGGTCCACGCGTACCGGGTGCCCGCCCAGCTCGCGAGCAGGGTGAGGGCGAGGATGCCGGCGGTGAGGAGCAGGGCGCCCGCCCAGTCGATCCGGGCGCGGACGCGCGGGGTCCGCACGCGCAGCGCCAGGCCGACCAGTAGGAGGGCGGCGAGGCCGACCGGCAGGTTGACGTAGAAGGCCCAGCGCCAGCTGAAGTGATCGGTGAGGAAGCCGCCGAGCAGCGGGCCGCCGGCGAAGGCGACCGGCAGCATCGCCCCGGAGATCGCCTGGATCCTGGGGCTGTCCTCGGGCCGCACCAGGGTGCCGATCAGGGCGAACGCGCCGACCATCAGGCCGCCCGCGCCGATGCCCTGCAGGGCGCGGAACGCGATGAGCTGGTCCATCGTTCCGGCGAGGCCGGAGAGGATCGAGCCGGCGAGAAAGACGACGACGGCGGAGAGATAGGCGCCCTTGCGCCCGTACAGATCGCCGAACTTGCCCCACAGGGGCGTGGCGACGGCGGCGGTGAGCAGGTAGGCGGTGACCACCCAGGACAGCCGGTCGAGGCCGCCGAGCTCGCCCACGATGGTGGGCAGCGCGGTGCCGACGACCGTGCCGTCGAGGGTGCCGAGGACGATGCCGAGCAGGAGCCCGGAGATGCCCAGGTAGGGGATGCGGGAGGGGGGTTGGGATGTCGACGTGGGTGCGGTGGGTTCGGTGGCGGGTGCGGTCTTCGTCATCGTTCGGCCCCCCTCACGCCGCGTAGGGCTTCTTGGCGCGGGCGTCGCGCAGTGCCTCGCCCCACCAGGCGAGCTGGTCGAGCATCGACTTCGCGGCCGCGTCCGCGGCCGGGTCGACGGCCTTGCCCTCGGCGTCGAACTGCCCCCAGACGCCCTGGAGTCCGACCGCCTCGCGGACGGTGACGGCGTGCAGCTCGGCGAAGACCCCGCGCAGGTGCTCGACCGCGCGCAGGCCGGCCGAGAAGCCGCCGTACGCGACGAAGCCGACGGGCTTGGCGTGCCACTCCCGGTTGTGCCAGTCGATCGCGTTCTTCAAGGACGCCGGGTAGCTGTGGTTGTACTCCGGCGTGACGACGACGAACGCGTCGGCGGCGCCGATCCGCGGTGAGACCGCGCGCAGCAGGGCGCGGTCCGCCTCGTCCGCCGGGGGCTGTCCGAGCTGCGGGAAGACGGTGGGCAGCGGGGTCTCGGCGAGGTCGATCAGGTCGACGGTCATGTCCGGGCGGACGGCGGCGTGGCCGCGCAGCCAGTTCGCGACGACGGGGCCGAGGCGGCCCTCGCGGGTGGAGCCCTGGATGACGGCGAGACGGAGCGGAGTGCTCATGGTTCCCCCTGGAGCGATGAATGTGTACGGCGTACGCCGACTGGTGTACAACGTACACGCGAGTGTGTACACCGTCTACTCCGCATACGCTGTACGCGAGGACAGGGAGGCCGAAGTGGCGAAGAAGGACGACGAAGCGGCGAAGCAGCCCAAGCAGCCCAAGGGCGTGAAGGAGGCCGACGAGGTCTCGCTGTGGGAGCGCCTGGACCGGCCGGCGGGCGCGCCGCGGGCGTCGCTGAACCCGCAGCGCATCGCGGCCGTCGCGGTCGAGCTCGCGGACCGCGAGGGGTTCGCCGCCGTGACGATGCGGCGCATCGCGACGGAGCTCGGCGTCGCACCCATGGCCGCGTACCGGCATGTCTCCGGCAAGGAGGACCTGTGGGCGCTGATGGTCGACCAGGTCTCGGCGGAGCTGGACGGGCCCGGAGAGCTCGCCGGCTGGCGGGAGACGCTGCGGGCGCACGCGGAGCGGACCCGCGCGATGATGTTGCGGCACCCCTGGCTGGCCCAGATGCCCGCGCCGCTGTTCGCGCTGACCCCCAACCGGATGGCGGGCGCGGAACGTCAGCTGGCGTCCCTCGAAGGGCTCGGCATGGACGTGGACACGATGATGGCCGTGTTCCGGACCGTCAGCGCGTACGTGCACGGCGCGACCCAGTCGGAGACGGCGCTGCGCCAGTACATGGCGGAGCACGGCTGGCAGTCCGGCGACGACACCCGCCGGGGCCTCGCCCCGCAGATGCAATACCTGATGAGCACCGGCCGCTACCCGACCTACCGCGCCTACACGCAGGCGGCCGCCCGCAAGGACGACGCCGCCTGGCTCTTCGAGACGGGCCTGGAGTGCGTCCTGGACGGCGTGGCGGGCCTGGTGGAGCGGGGCCGGGCATGAGAACGGCCCCCGGGTGCCGAAGCGTCCGGGGGCCGTTTCGTACGGGGGCCGTTTCGTACGGCGTCGGTACCTCTCGTACCTCTAGTACGCCGAGCCGCTCGCGCCCAGCGAACCCGTGGGGTGCCAGACCGTCTTCGTCTCCAGGAAGGCGGTCATGCGGTCCGTGCCGGGGGAGTCGGCGAAGTCCACCGCGCGGGGGCGCAGGACGCGCTTCAGGTTGTCCGCCGCCGCGATCTCCAGGTCACGGGCCAGATCGGCGTCCGCGCCCGTCAGGTCGATCGCGTTCACGTCCTGGTGCGCGGCCAGCGGTGCGGCGATCTCCGCCGTCCTGCCGGACAGGACGTTCACGACACCGCCCGGCACGTCGGACGTGGCGAGCACCTCGCCGAGCGACAGCGCAGGCAGCGGGGACGTCTCGCTCGCGATCACC
>NZ_DATCVQ010000569.1:0-27311 GCF_036566765.1 Streptomyces sp. | reverse complement strand
ACCGGTGGCGGCGCGCGTACGCGGAGGTCGTCGCGCGCCGTACGGCGGTGGCGCGCACCGCGATTCCGCCGCAGGGCGCGGACCCGGAGGCCCGGGCGGCGCTGCGTGCGGCCCTTGACCGCTGCGCGCGGATCTCCCTGGTGCCCGCGGACCGCCCGACGTGGATCGGCGACCGGCTGCGGGCGGTGGACGTGCGGGTGCATCACGCGTACCGAGTCGACCTGTCGGCGCTGTGGCCGCGGCTGTGGCTGGCGCTGCCCGACCCGGCGCGCGCCGAGCTGACGGAGGCGTACGCCGGGTACCGGGCGAGCGCCCGGCTGACCGGCTGGGGCCTGATGTACCTCCTGGTGGCGGTCTGGTGGTGGCCGGCCTCGGCCGTCGCCGTGGTCACCCTGGGCACGGCGTGGATCCGCGCGCGGGGCGCGGCCGAGGCGCTGGCGGAGCTGGTGGAAGGGGCCGTCGATCTGTACGGGCGCGACGTCGCCGCGGCGCTCGGGGTGCTGCCGGTCGACGACGGCCTGAACCGTACGGCCGGCGACGCGGTCAGCGCTCTGCTGCGCAAGGACGGGGCACTGCACCCCGACGAGGCGCGATAGCGGGCACGGGCGCGGACGCCCGCTCGGTCACGCGGACTTGGCGTAGCCTCCGAAGCCGACCCAGTCGAGTGCCACGCACGGCTCGTCGCCGAGCACCCAGGCGTCGTGCCCGGGCTGGACGTCGAGGAAGTCGCCGGGGCCCAAATCGCCGGTCGTGCCGTCGTCCATGACGACCTTCATCCGGCCGCTGACGACATAGCCGACGTGGTGGGACATGCAGCTGTCGGTCCCGGCGAGCGGCTTGACGTGCTTGGACCACTGCCAGCCCGGCTCGAACACGGCCCTGCCGACCGGTCCGCCGTCGGTGACAATGAGGTCGAGCCTGCCCTTGCCGCCCTCGAAGGGACGGGTCTCGTCGGCGGAGTCGAAGCTCCGAGACACGATTGCGGTCATGGTCATCCGCCTCCCGGCGGTGCGACGAACGGCCCCGAGTTCATTTCCAGGCTACGACGGGGAGTTGTCCGGCGGCTTGCCGGGAGATGGCCGTAATCGCCGTCGCCCGGAATGATCTTCCGAATTAGGGTCGTAAACATGACAGCTGCATCATGACAGCCGCGTGTGACGCTCCACGCATACGGAAGGACACATCGTGACCGTCCAGCTCAACCACACCATCGTGCACGCCACCGACAAGCGCGCCTCGGCGGAATTCCTCGCCCGCATTCTGGGACTCGAGGTCAGCGCCCCCTTCGGCCCGTTCCTCCCGGTCGTGACCGACAACGACGTGGGGCTCGACTACTACGAGAACCCCGACCGGCCGGTGACGAGCCAGCACTACGCCTTTCTCGTCTCCGAGGAGGAGTTCGACGAGATGATGGGGCGGATCAAGGAGTCGCGCATCCCGTTCTTCGCCGACCCCGGGCACTCCCAGCCGGGAAAGATCAACAACTACTACGGCGGCCGGGGCGCGTACTTCGACGACCCTGACGGGCACAACATGGAGATCATGACCCGCCCGTACGGATCCGGAACGACTCCCTGACCTCGTCCTGAGCGCCTCCCGACCGCTTCCTGATCAGCGGCGTCCGGACCGGGTTTGGCCACTGTGCGCAGAATCCGCGAGCAAATTCTGTGCGGATTCCTTATCGGGCAGATCTACACATAAAGGCCAGATAAGGGCACAATGAAACAGCGGCACCACGCCGCAACACGGCCAGACGTCCGACGTCCGAAGGAGGCGAGTCGTATGGCCGACGTCTCTCACCGTCCAGGTGATATCGCGGGACACCCCGACGCATCGGAAATGCGCGAGCGTTACGCCCGCATGCTCGAGACCCGAGGTGTCGCGGCGGTGGAGGAACTGGTGATCCTCGCCGGACTCTACGCCGCGGTCTCCGCATGGGCGGTCCACTTCGCCCGGCCCGAACTGACCCTCAGCAACCTGGTCATCGGTCTGAGCATCGCGGCGCTGGGCCTGTGCATGTCCATGGCCCCGGAAAGGTCGCAGGACCTCAACTTCGTCGTCCTGTTGCTCGGTGTTTGGCTGATCGTTTCCCCCTGGGTGGTTGCCCGGGACGCCGGTACCGGCGCGATCGTCTCCAATGTCATCACCGGAGCATGCGTGTGCCTGTTCGCCCTCGTGGCGGGCGGCCTACTCATGAGCAAGTCGCGAAGAACGGGCTGAAATCCGACCCCTCCTCACGAACGGCGTCGCACTCGCGGCGCCGTTCGCCATGCCAAATCCAGACACAACCACACCCAACGACCAGCTCTCGGTAACGAATTGACCCACACGCTTTCGGCCACATAAGTTCCTCGTAAAGAGACTGCTCACCGGGGCAGACCGACCCAGTCCTTGGGGGGACTAAGTGAACTGGTACCTGGACGTTCTGAAGAAGTACGCGGTATTCAGCGGGCGTGCGCGCCGCAAGGAGTACTGGATGTTCGTGCTCTTCAACTTCATCGTCGCGGCCGTGCTGCTCGCCGTCGACTTCGCCGTCGGCACCAACGGCATCCTCTACGGCGTCTACCTGCTCGGCACGCTCCTGCCGTCGCTCGGCGCCGCCGTCCGTCGCCTGCACGACACGGGCCGCTCCGGCTGGTGGATCCTCATCGGCGCCGTTCCGCTCGTCGGCGGCATCATCCTGCTGGTGTTCCTGGCCAGCGACGGCGCCCCGGAGAGCAACGCCTACGGCGCGAACCCGAAGTTCGCCCCGGCCGTCTGACGGCGCCTTCTCGGCCGAGCGATCGGCTTCGAGGCCCCCGGGACACCGTCCCGGGGGCCTCGCCCGTTTCCGCACCGCCTTCCGCCTTCCGTCTCCCGTCTCCGTCTCCCGTCTCCGTCTCCCGCGCTCCACGCTCCGCGCTCCGCGCTCCGCCAGTGACGGTTCGTAGCGTTTCACCGGCGCGGATTGTGCACCGTGGCAGAGGACCCGCCTCGCGACTGACGCCTAGCGTCACCGGAGCAGCACAGCACGCACTGCACGAACGAGGGGCGGTACCGGTGAACTGGCTCATCCACGACTACCGCGAGAGCGATCTCGCCGCGGTCGTCCACCTGATCGACACCACGGCCGAGCTCGGGCAGGAGTCGGTCTTCTCGCTCGCCGAGTGCATCGGCGCGCTCACCTCCCGGCAGCCGGCCGTCGTCGCCGTCCACCAGGGCGTGCCCATCGGGGCCGCGCTCGCCTGCGTGGCCGGCGAGCGGGCCTGGGTGATGCGGATCGCGATCCAGCCGGGGTGGCGCGGCCGCGGACTGGCCAGCGCGCTGCTCGTGGAGCTGGAGCGGCGACTGCTCGCGGCGCGGGTCGGCCGGATCGCGTACGTGCTGCCGGAGGAGGAGCTGCACGGCGAGGGGCTGCTGAACGCCGGCTACACCCGGCAGCCGGCGGTCGCGTACTTCGAGAAGGTCGAGCCGCTGCACGGCCCGGCGGCGGGGCTGCTCGACGACCTCGGCGGCCGGTTCCTGCCCAACGACCTGTGGGCGAAGGTCGCCGGCATGGAGGCGGAGAAGGACCTGATCGAGCGGCGTGTCGTGCTGCCGCTGGCCGAGCCGGAGCGCGCGGCGCGGCACGGGGTGCGGCCACCGCGGGCGGTGGGCCTGTTCGGCCCGCCCGGCACCGGCAAGACGACCTTCGCGCGCGGCATCGCCTCGCGGCTCGGCTGGCCGTTCGTGGAGATCCTTCCCTCGCGCCTGGCCGACGAGGGCAATCTGGCGGCGGCGCTGCGCAGCGCGTTCGCCCGGATCGCGGAGCTGGAGCGGGTCCTCGTCTTCATCGACGAGGTCGAGGAGATCGCGCCGGTGCGCTCGGAGCCTGCGCAGCCCGGCGGGATGCACGGCGTGACCAACGAACTGCTCAAGCTGATCCCGGGGTTCCGGGAGCGCGACGAGCGGCTGCTGGTCTGCGCGACCAACTCGATCCGCTCGCTCGACCCGGCGTTCCTGCGCCCCGGCCGCTTCGACTACCTGATCCCGATCGGCACCCCGGACAAGGCGGCCCGGGCGGCGATCTGGTCCCGCTACACCGACGGTCGACCGGACGTGGACGTGGACGAACTGGTCGCCGCGAGCGACCTGTTCACCCCGGCCGACATCGAGCACGCGGCCCGGATCGCGGCCCAGAACTCCTTCGAGCGGGACCTCGCCGCGGCGGGCGACCCGGCCCCGGGCGCGACGACGGCCGACTACCTCGCGGCGATCGCCCAGTGCCGCCCGACGGTGACGCCGGAGATGATCACCCAGTTCGAGTCGGACATCACCACGCACGCGCGGATCTGAGGGAGCCGAGCGCCGCCGAGCGCCTGGTCCGCCGGGCGAGGAGCGCTCCGCAGGGCGACGGCCCGGCAGCCCGCAGAGCGGGCGGCCGGGCCGTCGCGTCACCGCCGGGTGGGGCCGGGGCGGACGATCGGTCAGGCGGCGTGCGCGGCGCCGTCCTGGGCCTTCGCGGAGCCGAGCCAGGACACGGCCTTGTAGTAGTACCAGGCCGTGTTGTCGCACGACGTGCGCTGCTCACCGGAGTAGGCGGCGCAGACGCGCTTCATGTCCTCGTAGAAGGCCGAGTCCAGACGGGACTTGTGGGCGGCGAAGGCGCCCAGCGCCTTGTAGTTCCGGTAACCGAAGTCATGCCGGGCGCAGGCGTTCGAGAACGCGAACCCGCCGGGGTTGTCCGGGGAGTAGCTGCAGTAGTCCGTGGACCAGTCGAAGCCGTACTCGGCGTACTGGCCCTGGTCGCCCGCCGCGGACAGCCAGGCGCTCTGGCTCCCCTCGTCGGTCTGCGTCCAGGAACCGAGCAGCTGCTCCTTGTTCGCGGGCTCGGCCGAGGCCGCGCCGGTGGAGAGGAAGGTGGCTGTGACCGCCAGTGCAACTGCCGCGAAGGGCAGTGCGCCACGACGACGCATGCGGGACCTCCGAATATGTGGGGGGTTGGCGCCCTGCGTGATCGCAGGGCGGCCAGATCCTGCCACCTCGGCCCGCGTCCGCCAACGAGTAGCGCGGGAACCGGGAGTGAATTCCTGTTCCACGCACGGTGCTTGGCGCTTGCTCGGGGTCGCGGTGGGGCAGGAGGGGATCATGGCTGCGCTCCCCAAGGAGATCCGCGAGCGGATCGAAGCCCCGGACATCTGGTACGTCGCCACGGTCGATGCCGACGGGGCGCCGCATGTGAGCCCGATGTGGGTCGGCCTCGACGGCGACCTGGTCTTCTTCAACACCGCCGTCGGCCGTATCAAGGAACGCAATCTCCGGCGCGATCCGCGGGTCTGCCTGTCCCACGCGGACCATGCCGACCCGTTCGACCGTGTCCAGATCCGCGGCCGGGTGGTCCGGTTCGTCGAAGGGGCGGAGGCGGAGCGGAACATGGCCCGGCTGGCGGCCAAGTACCTCGGCACCGAGCGGTTCGAGTGGCTGATCCCGGGCGAGGAGCGGGTCGTCGCCTTCGTCGAGGCGACGAAGACACGGCGCGTCGTCGGCGTCGAGCCGCTCCCGCCGGGCGCACCAGGGGCGGAGGAACCCCGCTGACGCAATAGGCTCGCCGCATGGACGAGTTCGAAGGTCTCCCCGTCATGGCGTTCACCGATCGGGCCGGTCTGGAGGCCTGGTTGGAGGAGCACGGGACGGACGCGCCCGGGGTGTGGCTGAGGATCGCCAGGAAGGGTTCGGCGGCCGTGTCGCTCTCCCTGACGGACACGCTGGACTGCATGCTCTGCTTCGGCTGGATCGACGGGCAGCGCCGAGCCGGGGACGCCGACCACTACCTCCAGAAGTACACGCGGCGCCGGCCGCGGGCGCTCTGGTCGCAAGTGAACGTCCGCAAGGTCGAGGCGCTGACGGCCGCCGGGCGGATGCGGGAGCCGGGCCTCGCGGAGGTGCGGGCCGCGCAGGCGGACGGCCGGTGGGCGGGCGCGTACCCCTCCCAGAGGGAGGCGACCGTGCCGGACGACCTCGCGGCGGCGCTGGCGGCGGACGACCGGGCCCGCGAGCGCTTCGAGGGGCTCGGCAGGACCGACCAGTACCTGGTGATCCTGCGCCTCTGGCAGGCCCGGACGGCGAAGGGCCGGGCGGAGCGGCTGGCGCGGATGGTGACGGCGCTGGCGGAGGGCCGGAAGGCGGCGTGAGACCCGCCCGTCACCCGGTCGTGCGGTAGAGGACCTGGTGGGCGTCCCACTCCACGAAGGACTCGACGTGCGCCATGCCGATGGCCTCCAGGAGCCGGCGCGAGCGGGTGTTGGCCTCCTGGGTCACCGCGATCACGGTGGGCGAGGTCCCGCGCGCCCAGTCGACCGCCACGGTCACCGCCTCGCGCGCGTACCCGTGCCCCCAGTGCTCCGGCAGGAACTGGTACGACACCTCCGTCTCGGCGCGCCGCGCGTCCCACCCCATCGTCACGAGCCCGGCGAGCACCCCGTCGTCCGCACGCGCCACCGCGAAGACCCCGCGGGCCCCGACGCACCGCCCCTGCCTGATCCGCACGACGGACTGCGCGACCGGCCCACCCAGATGGCGGCGCACCTCCGGGTCGGTCCACAGCCGCGTGACCGCCGGCACGTCACCCCGCTCCACGGGCCGCAGCACGAGCCGCCCGGTGTCGAGGACGACCGGCCAGGGCAACGGCGCGGCGGACGGGGCCGAGGGCGCGGGAGCGGAGCACATGCCCCGATCATCGCAGCCCGGACGGGCCGGCCGCTCGGGGGCGCGGGGCGTGTGGGGGTGGCCGCCGCTTGACCTTGACACCGTGACAAGGTCTTCACTACGGCCAGGGAGGTGGTCCCGATGACCATGCCGAAACAGGACACGGACACGGATGCGCGGCGAGCTCTTCAGGGGCTGGAGGACAGCCGCTCGTCGGTGCGGCTGCGAGCGGCGATGACGGTCGGCACGACGCCGGACGTGCGGTACATCGACAAACTCATCGAACGATGCGCGATCGAGCCCGAGTTCCACGTACGCGAAATGCTCACATGGGCACTCACCCGCCACGACTCGGCGATGACGGTCCCAGAGCTTCTCGAGGAACTCCGCTCGGAGGGGGTGCAGGCACGCAGCCAGGCGTTGCACACCCTGTCCAAGATCGGGGACCGGCAGGCGTGGCCGGCGATCACACGGGCGCTCCTGTCCGACGCCGACGACGAGGTGGCCAGGAGCGCGTGGCGGGCAGCGGTCGTACTCGTGCCCGAAGGCGAAGAGCCCGATTTGGCCGCAGTGTTGGCGACACAGCTCGGGCGCGGCGAGCGTGAGACGCAGTTGAGCCTCAGCCGGGCGCTGATCGCGCTCGGCGAGGTGATGGTGCCGACTCTGCGCACTGCGATGGCGGATCTCGACCCTCGGGTGCGTCAGCACGCGATCGCCACGGAACGGCTGCTGCGCGACCCGGACGCCGGATTCGAGTTCGCGATCGAAGAGGCGAAGCGCGCCGTGGCCCTCGGCGGTACCGGCCAGGAGGAGGACTGACAGACGGTGTTGATCGGTGATGTGGCACGACGGTCCGGGGTGAGCGCCCGCATGCTCAGGCACTATGAGTCGGTCGGCCTGGTGCGGCCGACGGGTCGTACCGAGGCCGGGTATCGGGAGTACTCCAGCGAGGACATCCGGCGCATCTTCCATATCGAGAGCCTGCGTTCCTTGGGGCTGTCGCTGCGCGAGGTCGGGCTCGCGCTGGACGACCCCGGCTTCAAGCCCTCGGAGCTCGTCGACGACCTCATCCGCCAGACGCGCGAGCGCATCGCCGCCGAGACGGCGCTGCTCACCCGACTCCGTCGGATCGGCGCCGCGGAACCCGCCGGCTGGGAGGACGTCCTCCAGATCGTCGCGCTCCTCCATGCCTTGGGGTCGGAGAGCGCCGGGAAGCGCCAGCGCGCGGCCCTGTCCTCGGTCGACGAGGGTCCGGTGCCGGTGGAAGCCCTGGTCGAGGCAGCGTTGAGCGAGACGGACCCGATCGTCGCCGGGGCCCTTCGCTGGGCCTTGGCGCGGTCGGGGGACGGCGGCTGGGCGCTGCTGGCGGAGGGCCTCGGCTCACCGGTGGCCGAGGTACGCAAGCGTGCCGTCCAGTCCCTCGCCGAGCTTCCGAACGCCGAGGCGACCGCACTGCTGCGGGACGCCCTCACCGACTCCGACATCGTGATCCGCAGGTGTGCGGCCCTGGAGCTCGGGGCACGCGGAGTGGCCGACGCGGTCCCGACCCTCATCGACATGGTCGTCGAGGGGACGAACGACGTCGCCGCGGCCGATGCACTGAGCGCGCTGTCCAGCAGTCCCGCACTGGCCGATCAGATCGCCACCGGGCTCGTCGACTGCTTCGCCCACGCCACCGTCGAGTCGTCCGCACGCCGACGTCTGACACAGGCGCTCGCGGACATCCCGGGAACGACAGCGTCACGTGCCCTCGCGGACCTCGCACACGACGAAGACCGTGCCGTCGCGCTCACGGCGGCATACATCCTCACCCTGCGCGACCGACAGCCTTGAGGGCGGTTCGGACCGTCTCCCAGTCGCCTGGCATCGGGCCGTACGTCACGTCCCGGGAGGCCGTCGCGATGTCCTTGAAGCCGCTGGACGTCGCGACGCAGACCACAGGGCCGTCGACGTCGGCGGAGCCGTGCACGCGGAGGCCTGCGAGGCCGGCGGCGGCGGAGAGCTCGAACCAGAGGCCCTGGGCGGCGAGTTCGTCGCGAGCGGCGGCCATCTGCGCGTCGGTGACCGTCAGCGCGGCTCCGCCGCCGGCGCGAAGGGCGACGACGCCGCGGTAGCTGCCGACGGCGCAGTCGATCGCGTACGCGTCCGTCGGCCCGACCGGGACGTGCGTGGCGGGCCGCCCGGTGCGCATCGCCTCGGCGAGCGCGCCGGCCGCGGCAGGCTCGCAGGCGTGCACCCGCGGGACGGAGTCGGCCAGGCCGAGCCGCACCAGCTCGGTGAAGCCCTTCGTCACGCCGAACAGCAACTCGCCGTAGCCGGTGGGCAGATAGACCGCCGCCGGGACGCGGCCGAGCTCCAGGAAGATCTCGTACGCGACGGTTTTGTACCCCTCCGGGCCGAAGGGATGCCCGGTGTGGGCGGTGTCGGTCAGGCTGCTGACGGCCTGGTAGCCGAGCTCGGCGACCATCCGGCGCATCAGCGGGCGTACGTCCTCCAGCGGGACGGTGAGCACCGCCGCGCCGTACGCGCGCAGGAAGGAGGCGACGGCGGGCGGGGCGTACGGGGAGGCGAACACCGCGCAGGGCAGCCCGGCGCGGGCCGCGTACGCGGCGGCGGACGCGCCGTGGTTGCCGGACGAGGAGACCACGATGCCCTGCGCGCCGGAGGCCTTCGCCGCGCCGACGGCGACCCGGTTGAGCCGGTCCTTGTGGCTCCACGTGGGGTTGCGGGACTCGTCCTTCACGTACACGCCGTCGGCCAGCCGGACCAGCGGCGTGCCGCCCTCGCCGAGCCCGGGCGCGGCGAGCGGGGGCAGGAGCGGGGCCCAGCGTTCGAGGCCGTGGGCGGGTGCGGCGGGCGCGGTGAACAGTTCGCGCGGGACGCGGTCGTACGCGTAGTCGATCTCCAGCGGGTACGCGACCTCGTCGGTCGACGTCACCGGGCAGCCCTCGGTGAGCGGCGGCCACAGGGGGTGGCGGACGACCGGGTCGGCGAGGGAGCGCTGTGCGGTGGCGAGGGAGGTCATGCGGGGTCCTTTCGCTGGAAACGGTCCAGCCTCCGCTGGATCGCCTGCAGGGCCCCGGCGCGACGCCCCGGCACCTGCCGCCGCAGCTCGACCAGTTCGGGCGCGAGGGCGCGCGCCTTCGCCTCGTCGCGGACCTGCTCCCACTGATGATGCGCGCGGTCGACCGCGCCCTCGACGTCGGGGTGCGACAGGTCCTGCCGTTGCCCGATCCGGGCGCGGGCGGCGGCGATCCAGAGCTCGCAGCTGCGGGCGGGCTCGTCGGCGAGGCGGGCGAGGTCGGCGCGGACCTCCAGCCAGTGGATCGCCTCGCCGGACCCCGCGCCGTGCCGGCGCAGCGCGTCCAGCTCCCACGCGGCGGCGGCCGCAGCCGCCTCGGTGTGCCGCCCGGCCTGCGCGGCGGCCAGGATCCCCGGATGCGGATCCCCCTGCCCCGGCGCCACGACGTCACCGACCGGAGCCGGAGCCTCCGCGCTCCCTCGCCACCCCCGAGCCACAGCCCGAACCCGCCCCCAGGCCCCCCGAGACCCGACGTCCCGGGCGTCGGGAGCCCTGGTGGTGCGCACGGGCGCCTCCGGTGCCACCTGCGGTGCCTCGGGCGCTGGCGGTACCTCCTGCCTCTCGGGAACACCCGTCACAGGCAACGTCGTTGCGGCCTCCGGCAGCACAGCGGGCATCTCAGCCATACGCGGCGGCCCAGCGGGCCGCTCGGGCACACTCACCGCCGCCTCCCGCACCCCGGGAGCGCCCTCCGCAGGCGAAGGCGACGCCGTCGGCCGCTCGGGTACGCGCGAATCCGCCTCGGGCAGCGCCCTTGCCCGCTCGGCCACGCCCTCAGCGGGCGGCTCGGACGCCCTCGTCCGGTCTGCCCCTGCCTTCCAGGCTTCGGGCAACGCAGCGGGGCGCGCGTCCTCGCCGTCGACCTCCACCGGCTCGGCCGCGCCCTGCGGTTCCCGTCCGGTGGCGGCCGGCTGACGGTCGGTTTCGGCCAGGGAGCGCGGTACCGGGAACTCGGCCGGACCTGCATCAGCCGGCCCCTGCGGGTCCGAGTCGCTCTCCCCGACCTCCACAGGGGCCTCCCGCCCCGCCTCGTACCGCTCTGAAGCGGACGCGTCCGCAACATCCCGAGCCGTCGGCTCCGCCGGCTCGGCCGCCCGCGAGCCGGCCTCCGCGTCGCCCTCCCCCAGTGACCGCGGCAGCGGGTACTCCTCCGTGCCCGCGGCATAGGCCCGCTCTTCGGCGGCACGGAAGTCGGCCGGTTCCTGCCTTTCGAGTGCCGGAGGCTCTGATGGGAGACGGACAACCGCCGGGGGGTCGAACGCCGTGCCGACAACCGGCACGGGGTCGACTTCCGGGCGGGCTCCCGGCGCCGGGGCGACCACCGGAGGAACGACTGGTCCCGCGGCGACCCGCGTAGGGACAACCGGTGCCGGGGCGACTACCGGAGGGACCACCGGCACGGGGTCCACCGCCGGGCGGACGACCGGTGCCGGATCGACTACCGGAGGGACCACCGGCACGGTGTCCAACTGCGGAGGGACAACCGACGGGCGGTCGAACTCCGGTCCGGCGGCCGCCGGGCGGTCGCCCACCGAGGCGTCGAACTCCGGGTCGACATCCGCCCGCTGCTCGCCCACCGAGGCGTCGAACTCCGCGCCGGCAACCGCCCGCCGGTCGCCCACCGGAGCGTCGAACTCCACGCCGACACCCGCCCGGCGGTCCGACGCCCCGCGGTCGTCCACCCCGCGCTCGTCCCCCAACCCCCCGAACACCCGCGCCTCATACCCCCGCTCCAACAAAATCGCCTGGCCCGCCTGCGTCCGAGCCGTTGCCTGTGCGTGCAGGGATGCGAACGTCGGGCGGGCGCCCGCGCGCCAGATCGTGGCGTAGGCGCGTAGGTAGTCGGGGGTCGGCCGGGGCGCTCGGCGGCCGGGGGGTGGGGCGACGCGGCCGTACAGCTCCGTGCCCGGGGGCAGTTCGAGCAGTTCCGGGTGCTGCTCCAGCGCGCGCCACGTCGCCGCGTCCGCCACCAGGTCCGCGACCACCGTCGTCGTGCCGGGGCGTCGCTCCTTCACCGCGTCCGCCAGCCAGTGCCACGGCAACGCCGTGTACCGCAGGGTCGCCGTCGACGTACGGGCCAGCGCCAGGTGCGGCAGGCTCTGGCGGTGGTCCAGGTGGAGCTGGCCCGCCAGGTAGACCGCCAGGCGCCCCGCTCCCGTCGCCGCCCCGCGCAGCCGTGTCAGTACGGTCTGCGGCTCGACGGGGTCGGCGAGTTCGACGACCGTCGCGACCCGCGTCCCCGCCAACGCCCCCGGCGGCACCGCCGCGAGCGCCGGCAGCACCGACGTCGCGTCGACGATCCTCCCCCGTCCGGCCGGCGCCGCCGCGATCAGCACCACGGTGCCCTCGCCCTGTCCCTCGATCACTGCATCCACCACACCTGCACCGTAGCGCCCGCCAACCCCTCGACATCGTTTCCTGAACTCGTCCGCGTGGCCGATAATCGGTGCGCCGTTGGCATATGTCAGGAGCACCACCGGATCGAGTGTTGCCAAACTCCTTACGGCTTCTCCCGGCCTGTGCGACAGTCATAGCTGGTCCTTCCTCCAAGACCTGGCCCGTGCCGCCTGTATCGGAGTACGACATGCCGTCCCATCTGTTCGCGGACCGCTCCGCCCAGCCCCCGGAACCCGGCACCGTGGACGCGCTGATCTCCCAGACGCGCCGACTGCGCGGGGACGTGGACGCGGTGCGCCGGGACGCGGCGGCGGACGAGGACGACCCCCAGGTCCGCTGGCAGCGCGCGCTGTGCGATCTGGCCGTGCATCAGCTGGACGACCTCGGGGCCCACTTGGGACAGCTCAAGGCCGGCCTCCCCGACGAACTCCCCCCGCTCCCGGGCGGCGACCCGGCGACCGCCGAGGCCGTCCACCTCAAGGCACACCCCACCGCCTCCCACACCGTCCCGCGCCCCGCCTCCCCGTCCCGCACCGGCTCCCTCCTCAGCCGGGTCGGCAGCGCCGAGTGGAATCTGCTCACGGACGAGGTCAGCTGGTCGGACGAGCTGTACCAGATCTTCGGCCGCACCCCCGACACCGGCCCGATGTCCCTCGACGAGCTGCCCTCTCTCGTCTTTGCCGAGGACCAGCCGCTGCTCCAGGCCATGGTGACGGGGTGTCTGATCGACGGCCGGGCGATCGACGGCGAGTTCCGTGTCGTCCGCACGGACGGCGTCGTCCGCACCGTGCACATGATGGGCGAGCCGGTCCTCGACACCGACGGCTGCACGGCCTCCATGTGGGCCGTCTTACGTGACGTCAGCGAGCTGCGCCGCAGCGAGCGGGCGGTCCGCGAGACCCGTGACTCGTTCCAACGACGGCAACAGATCGAGCGCACCGAGCGCCGCGTCGCCGTCGAACTGCAGGAAGCCGTCCTGCCCCCCTGGCGCGGCTCGCTCCGCTTCGCGCACGGCGGTCCGGCCCCGCTGGACGTCGCCGGCCACTACCTCCCCTCCGCGACGACCGGCCTGATCGGCGGCGACTGGTACGACGCGCTCGCGCTCCCCGACGGGGAGGCGCTGCTCACGGTCGGCGATCTCACCGGCCACGGCGTCGCCGCCACCTCTTCCATGGCCATGCTCCTCGGCGCCCTGCGCGGCATGGCGGTCGCCGGGATCGGCGCCGGCGCTCTGATGGGCCACCTGAACCGGCTCCTGGAGACGTCCGTCCAGCCGGCCCTGGGCAGCGCGATGTGCTGCCGCTACAGCCCCGTGGACCAGACCCTGACCTGGGCGCAGGCCGGACACCCCGCCCCTCTGCTGTTCCGCGGAGGGACGGGGCGGGCGCTCAGTCGGCCGGAGGGCGTGCTCCTCGGCGCGACGCCGGGCGGCGCGTACGGGGAGGCCAGGGTGCGGCTGCTCCCCGGCGACCTGCTCGTGCTGCACACGGACGGACTGACCCGCGGCAGCTTCGACGACGACTCGGGCACGCGACGCCTGCTGGGGCTCGCGCCGCGGCTGGCCGGGGCGCGGGACGCGCAGGAGTGCGTACGGACGGTGGTGGAGGAGTTCGGCGAGTCCCCTCGTGAGGACGACGCCTGTGTGATGGCGGTGAGGGTGGGGGGCTGAGCGCCCCGGGCGTCGATCGCCCGCCTCACCGAGTCCGCCGGCGTTCCGGCTCACCGACTCACCGAATCCACGGCGTTCCGGCTCACCGAATCCGCGGCATTCCGGCCACCAGGGCCTTCCCGGCCACGGCGGACCGGCCTTCGTCAGATCTGAGTGTTTCTCGGCTTCCGCGCCGCAGGGTTGTTCGGCAGTGCGAGCTCGATCTCCTCCCGGAGGTCCTGGATCTTCGCGTATTCCGCGTACTGCCCGGTGAGCCGGTACATCTCGCGCAGCCGGTCCCAGGTGCGGTGCGAGGAGGTCTCCCCCATCGACACCAGCGCCAACCGCGCGTACCGGTCGGCCTGTTCGGGGTCGTCCGCGATGAAGCAGGCGGATGCCAGCGAGATGTAGTCGAACAGCATGGAGCGCTGTCGACCGCCTTCGCGCAGTTCGAGGGCCAGCTTGGCGTGCCGCTGCGCGGGGATGGCCGCCGCCGGATCGTGGTCGGCGAGGGTTCGGTAGGCGAGGGCCTGCATGCCGTGCAGGTCCGCCTCGTCGAACATCTGCATCCAACTGGGCGGCGGCACGTCCATCTTGTCGGAGACGAACAGGTCCTCGGCCTCGCCCAGGGTGCGCTTCATCGCCTGGCCGCGGCCCATGGACGCCTGCGCCCATGCCTCGATGGTGTGCAGCATGGCCCTGGTGCGGGGCAGCATCTCCTCGCCCGAGCCCGACTTGGCGAGCTGCATCAGGTCGAGGGCGTCGTCGGGCCGACCGAGGTGGACCATCTGGCGGGCCGCGCGGGAGAGCGCCTCGCCGGCCCGTGGTCGGTCGCCGCCCTCGCGTGCCGCGTGCGCGGCGATGACGAAGTACTTCTGGGCGGTGGGTTCGAGGCCGACGTCGTGGGACATCCACCCGGCCAGGACGGCCAGGTTGGCGGCGACGCCCCAGAGGCGGCGCTGCAGATGGTCGGCGTGGCGGTAGGCGAGCATGCCGCCCACCTCGTTCAGTTGGCCCACCACTGCCTTGCGCTGCAGCCCGCCTCCGCGGGCCGCGTCCCAGGCGCGGAAGACCTCGACGGAGCGCTCCAGTGCGTCGATCTCCTGCGACCCGATGGGGGCGGCCTCGTAGCGGTCGAACCCAGCGGGGTCGGCGTGCAGGGGATCGGTGGAACGGGGGGCGTCGTTGGCGAGTGCGGGGTCGGCGTGGAGCCAGTCGTGCATGGCGCTGCTGAGTGCGGAGCCGGCGGCGAGCGCGGCGCCCGCGCCCACCAGGCCGCGTCGGTTGAGCATGAGGTCCATTCCCGTGAATTCGGTGAGGACCGCTGCCGTACGGTCGGGCGCCCAGGGCAACCCGTCAGGGTTGTCGGTCTTCCTGACGTTCTGCCGTCGTCCGGATCGCCCGTGTCGTACGAACCCGAGGTCCTCGATGGTCACGACACGGCCGAGTCGCTCAGTGAACAGGGCGGCCAGCACGCGGGGAACGGGATCGCGCGGGGTCTCCCCCATGTCGATCCAGCGTCGGACCCGGGAGGTGTCGGTCGCCAGCTGCGGGTGGCCCATGGCCGCCGCCTGCCGGTTCACGAGCCTCGCGAGCTCTCCCTTGGACCAGCCGGCGAGGCCGAAGAGGTCTGCCAGGCGGGTGTTGGTCTGCCCTGTCACGTCTAAGCCCCCAGGTTCTCGGCTGAAGTTGACAGTAGCCCGGTGGCATAGGGCTGGCGACTATTCGCCAGGGTTCGCCAGGGTCCGCTCAATGTTCCGCCAGGGTGCGGCGGGTGTCAGGTAGGAAAGCGCCACCCCGCCCCGGCAACCGGCCCTCATTCCCCAGGGTGCGGTCCGGTGGCCGGGCGGGGCGACGCACGCGACTCGTCGGACCACGAAGGGATCTGTCTCGCCCATGTACACAGCATCGTCCTCCGTGTCCGCACCGCCCCGGCCGCAGCACCGTTCCGTCCCGGTCGGCAGCGGACCGTATCTCGCTCCCGTTCAAGCGGGCCGGGCCCGGCGGCGGCCGGGGACGGCGCCTCAACCGCTCAGCGGGAGAATCGACCTGTCGGGCCCCCAGGGCGCCCAGGTGCGGATGGCCATCGCCTCCGTCCACCGGATCTGCCCGGAGTTCAACCCCGTCCAGGTGCTGCGCCGCAGCGGTCGTTCCGTCCTGATCGTCGGAACGACCGGACGCACCACGGCCGTCGCCAAGTGTTTACTCGATCACTCGTCGGCCTGGACCGAGCGATTCCGCCACGAAATAGCTGCATATCGCGCCTTCGTCCGGCACCGCCCCCCGGTGCGCGCACCGCGGCTGATCGCCGCCGACCCGGACAACTGCGTACTGGTCATCGAGCGGATGCCAGGGCGGGCCGCGGCCCTGACCCGGCACCCCGTGGAGGCCCCGCCGCGCGCCGACGTGCGCGCCGCGCTGGGGGCGATCGCCCGGCTCAACGCCTGGCGGCCGCCGGCCGGGACCTTCGACGCGCCGCTCGACTATGCGTCCCGGATCTCCCGCTACCACGAGCTGGGGCTGTTCACCGACCGCGACCGCGACGACCTGCAGAAGCTGCTGCACGGTCTGGCGCATGCGGGCGGGCGGCAGGGCATGGGGCAGTTCTGTCACGGTGACGCGCTCCTGTCGAACATCCTGCTGTCGCCGACCGGTCCGGTGCTCGTCGACTGGGAGCATGCGGGCTGGTACCTGCCCGGGTACGACCTGGCGACGCTGTGGGCGGTCCTCGGCGACGCGCCGCTGGCGCGGCGGCAGATCAGTCAGCTGGCGCAGCAGGCCGGCCCGGATTCGCGGGACGCGTTCCTGGTGAACCTGATGATCGTGCTGACCCGGGAGATCCGCACGTACGAGACGGCGGTGCAGCGGACCATCCGCGAGGCCCCGCCGGCCGGTTCCACGCCGACGCCGTCCGGCGCGGTGTCGACGGGTGAGGAGCAGCGGCTGCTGTTGCGGCGGCTGCACGACGACTGCGCGCTGGCCCGGCGGGCCGTGCGCGCCGCGGTGGGCACGCGCTAGCGGGACGAGCGGCCGCCGCCGACGAGGGGGAAGCGCGCCGTGCGCCCGGTGCCGACACACCGGGCGCACGGCGCGCTGTCGTGTGCGGACCAGGAATGCCGTACGGACGAGGAACACCGTGCGGTCGGCGGCATTGGTCCACTCCACTGACGCGCCGCAGGCCCGCGCGCCGCCGTCGCGAAACTCCGCCGAAGCCTCTCTGACATGCGAAATCGCCGACAGCGAGGGGTGATTGACGGATCGTCGGGAAGCCGCTACCCCTGTACGGGTCCGGCACCGCACGCCCCGTCGTCCCCCCTCGTCCCTGGAGGCTGCAATGCCCAGTACGGCGTCTCGCAGACATGTCCATCGAGCGGCGGGGGCGATGGCGTCCGCCGCTCTGCTGTTGCCGCTCCTGTCGTCCGGCCCCGCCGCGACGGCCGAGGAGCCGCCCTCGTCCGGTGCGCTGCAGGCCGACTTCGCGGTGGCTGCCGGGCGGTACGGGGTGCCGCAGAGCGTGCTCATGGCCGTGTCGTACCTGCAGTCCCGCTGGGACACGCACGGCGGCGCGCCGAGCGTGACCGGCGGCTACGGGCCCATGCATCTGACCGACGCGCGCACCGCGCTGGCCGAGGCCCCGCACCACTCGCACGGCGAGGAGGACGCTCGCGGCGACGACTCCCGTACGGCGCGCGTGGTCACGGAGGCCGCGCTGCCGGAGTCGGCCGAGCTGCCGGCGCGGCTGCGGACCCTGGAGCGGGCGGCGGAGCTGTCCGGGCTGTCCCCGGAGGAGCTGCGGACCAGCACCGCGGCGAACATCCAGGGCGGCGCGGCCCTTCTGGCGGCGGCCCAGCGGGAGTCGGGGCGGCCGGCGAGCGGCGATCCGGCGGACTGGTTCGGCGCGGTGGCGCGCTACTCGGGCGCGGACGACACGGCGACGGCGACGACGTACGCGAACGACGTCTTCGACGTGATCCGGACCGGCGAGCGGCGCACCACGGACAGCGGCCAGACGGTCGCCCTCGCGCCCGCGCCGGACGTGACCGCGGACGCCGCGCAGGCGGCGGCGCTGGGGCTGCGGACGGCCGACAAGGGGCCGACCGAGTGCCCGCCGACGGTGGCGTGCGAGTGGATCCCGGCGCCGTACGAGGAGTTCGGCGACGGGGACTACGGCAACCACGACAAGGCGAACCGCCCGGTCTCCCAGCAGATCGACTACATCGTCGTGCACGACACCGAGGCGACCTGGGACGTGACGCTCAAGCTGGTGCAGGACCCGACGTACGTGTCGTGGCAGTACTCGCTGCGCTCCTCGGACGGGCACATCGCGCAGCACCTGCCGCTGAAGGACGTCGGCTGGCACGCGGGCAACTGGTTCGTGAACGCCAAGTCGGTGGGCCTGGAGCACGAGGGTTTTCTGACGGCTCCGGACTCCTGGTACACGGAGGCGATGTACCGGACCTCGGCGCGTCTGGTGCGCTATCTGGCGGCGCGGTACGACATCCCGGTCGACCGGCAGCACATCCTCGGGCACGACACCGTCCCGGGCACGGTGGCCTCGACGATCCGGGGCATGCACACGGACCCGGGCCCGTACTGGGACTGGGCGCACTACTTCAAGCTGCTGGGCCGGCCGATCACGCCGAGCGCGGGGCCGGACGCCGGCGTGGTGACGATCCGTCCGGAGTACGCGGCGCACCAGCCGCTCTACACGGGCTGCGTGAAGGCCGGTGAGGCGTGCGCGCCGCACGGCAGCGGCGCGGTCCGGCTGCACACCGCCCCGAGCCCGTCCGCGCCGCTGGTGAAGGACATCGGCCTGCGGCCCGGCGGCCAGGACTCGACGACCGGGGTCAACGACACCGGGGCGCGGGCGTCCACGGGCCAGCAGTTCGCGGTCGCGGAGCGCCGGGGAGAGTGGACGGCGATCTGGTACCTCGGCCAGAAGGCGTGGTTCCACAACCCCAAGGAGCAGCCGACGGCGGTGAACGCGCGCGGGCCGGTGCTGACGCCGCGGGAGGGTCTCGCGGAGGTTCCGGTGTACGGCAGGGCGTATCCGGAGGCGTCCGCGTACCCGGCGGGCGTGCCGGTCCAGTCGGTGTCGCCGCTGCCGTACAAGCTGCTCGCGGGGCAGCGGTACGTGGTGGGCGACCGGACCCCTGGGGAGTACTACTTCGCGCCGGTGTTCGACACCACCGGGCACCGGGTCGTACGCGGCCAGGAGGAGTACTACGAGATCCAGTTCGGGCACCGCGTGGCCTTCGTGAAGGCCGCTGACGTGCGGGTCTCCCGGGGCTGACGAGACACGCGCGAGGGCGCCGGGGGTCGTCGCGACCCCCGGCGCCCTTTGCCGTTCATATGACTAAAGCGGGGTTCGCTTGGGCCACCCGAGGGACGGGTAATGCTGGGCCGGAAGATCGCCTCCTACACCGAAAGGCCCCGCTGGCCATGGCACAGCCCTTCGTTCTGCCGGAGTTCTACGTCCCGTATCCGGCACGGCTCAATTCCCATCTGGAGGAGGCCCGCACGCACACAAAGGAGTGGGCGCGGGCGATGGGAATGCTGGAGGGGTCCGGAATCTGGGACGAGCACGACCTCGAATCGCACGACTACGCGCTGCTGTGCTCGTACACCCACCCGGACTGCGACGCGGAGGCGCTGTCCCTCGTCACGGACTGGTACGTGTGGGTCTTCTTCTTCGACGACCACTTCCTGGAGATCTTCAAGCGCACCCAGGACCGGCCCGGCAGCAAGGCCTATCTGGACCGGCTGCCGCTGTTCATGCCGGTCGACCCGACGGCGGACACGCCGGAGCCCACCAACCCGGTGGAGGCCGGTCTCGCCGATCTGTGGCGGCGGACCGTGCCGTCGATGAGCGAGGGGTGGCGGGAACGCTTCGCCGAGGCCACCGAGGCGCTGCTGTACGAGTCGCTCTGGGAGCTCGACAACATCAACGAGGGCCGGATCGCCAACCCGGTCGAGTACATCGAGATGCGCCGCAAGGTCGGCGGCGCGCCCTGGTCGGCGGGTCTGGTGGAGTACGCGGCCGGCGCCGAGGTGCCCGCCCAGGTCGCGCACGCGCGGCCGCTGCGCGTGCTGCGGGACGCCTTCTCCGACGCGGTGCACCTGCGCAACGACCTGTTCTCTTACCAGCGGGAGGTCGAGGACGAGGGCGAGAACAGCAACGGCGTGCTGGTCCTGGAGAAGTTCCTCGGCTGCTCGACCCAGGAGGCGGCCGAGGCGGTCAACGACCTGCTCACGTCGCGGCTCCAGCAGTTCGAGAACACCGCGCTGACCGAAGTCCCGGGGCTCTGCCTGACGGAGGGGCTGAGCCCCGAGGACTGTGCGGCGATCGCGGCGTACGCGAAGGGCCTGCAGGACTGGCAGTCCGGCGGGCACGAGTGGCACATGCGCTCCAGCCGCTACATGAACGAGGGCCTGGACACCGGGCCTTCACGGTTCGACGGAGTGCTCGGCACGTCCGCGCTCGCCATCAAGACGCTGTTCGGCCGCCCGGCCGCGTCCCGGCTGCGCGCGTTCACGCACGTGCCGCACCAGAAGGTCGGGCCCTCGCTGCTGCCCGACTTCGACCTGCCGTACCAGCTGTCGCTGAGCCCGCACCACCAGGAGGCGCTGCGGCTCTCCGTCGACTGGGCGGAGCGCATGGGGCTGCTGGACGACATCTGGGACCGGCCGATGCTGGAGGGCTTCGACTTCGCGCTCTGCTCGGCGGGCCTCGACCCGGACGCCACCCCGGAGGAGCTGGAGCTCAGCGCCGAGTGGCTGACCTGGGGCACGTACGGGGACGACTACTACCCGCTGGTCTTCGGCCGGCCGCGCGACCTGGTCGGCGCGAGGGCCTTCACCGAGCGGCTCAAGTCCTGCATGCAACTGGACGATCCCGCCGTGGGACTCGCGCTCGCAGTGCACCCGATGGAGCGCTCGCTGGCCGATCTGTGGGTGCGGACCACGGCCCCGATGCGGCCAGGGGCCCGGGCGCAGCTGCGCACCGCGCTCGACGCGATGCTGGACAGCTGGCTGTGGGAGCTGCACAACCAGGCGCAGCACCGGGTGCCCGACCCGGTGGACTACGTGGAGATGCGGCGCACCACCTTCGGCTCCGAGCTGACGATGCTGCTGAGCAAGCTGCGGCACGCGGACGCACTGCCGCCGGAGATCTACCGCACAGGCACCGTCCGGAGCCTGGAGAGCTCGGTCTCCGACTACGCGACGCTCATCAACGACCTCTTCTCGTACCAGAAGGAGATCGAGGTCGAGGGCGAGGTGCACAACGGGGTGCTCGTGCTGCAGAAGTTCTTCGACTGCGACTACCCGACGGCGGTGTCGATGGTCGACGACCTGATGCGCGGCCGGCTGCGCCAGTACGAGCACATCAAGAAGTTCGAAGTGCCCATGCTCTACGAGGACTTCGATCTCGACACGGAGGGTCGGGCGGCCTTCGAGGCGTATCTGCGGGAGTTGGAGGACTGGCTGGCCGGCATCCTCAACTGGCACCAGAAGGTGCGCCGTTACGGGGCCGACGACGTCCACGCGGGCAGCGGCACGGCGCTGCTGCGGCAGGGCCCGACCGGGATCGGCACCTCGGCGGCGCGGCTCGCCTCGCTGGTGGGCCCGACGGCCGGATGACGCGGAAGGCCGCCCCCGGGGCGCCGGGGGCGGCCTTCGTCACGTAGGAGCCGCTTCAGGGGGTCCGGCCGCGAAGCTGGTCCAGCTCGCGCCGGTCGCGCTTGGTCGGGCGGCCCGCGCCGCGGTCGCGGACCGCGGCGAGCGCCACGTGCTCACGCGGGGGCGGCGGCGGGCTGTTGTCCACGTACGCCTCGGCGGCGGCCGGCGGGCCGACGCGCTTGGTGAGCAGCTGCTTCACCTCGACGATCCGCTCCCGGCCGGAGTGGAAGACCCGGACCTCGTCGCCGGGCTTGACCGGCTGGGCGGGCTTGGCCCGCTCGCCGTTCACCTTGACGTGCCCGGCCCGGCAGGCCGCGGCGGCCTGGGAGCGGGTCTTGGTCAGACGGACCGCCCAGATCCAGCTGTCGACCCGTGCGCTCATCGGCCCCCGCCCCTCTCGTCAGCCCTGCTGGAACAGCTCGGCCGGCAGCGGCTTGAGCAGCGCGTACAGGTCGTCCGTGATCGGACGGTCCCAACTGGCGATGGTCACAAGGACGTTGTCGCTGCGGTCGAACTGCACGCAGGAGATCCGGCTCTCGGAGAGCTTGAGCCGGCGCACGATCAGCAGGTTGTCGCCCTGCATCACCGGCATGTCCTCGATGTCGAGCACCTCGACCGGCTCGTCGTTCTCGAGCGCGGCGAGCAGCTGGGCGACCTCGAAGGGGATCTGGCCGTCGGCGAGCTCCCGGGCCGGGGAGCCCTCCGGCAGATTGCCGATGATCATCGCGGGGCCGCGGCCGCCGAACAGGTCGTACCGGAGGAACACGCCCTGGCACGAGCCGTCGGGGGCGGGCAGCAGACCGGCGCCGAGGTTGCCGGGCCAGTCCCCCGGGTCCATGGCCAGGACGTCGAAGTCCGGGCCCGCGGGTGTGGCGGCGCTGCGGCGGCGGAGGAAGGACATAGGGCCATGGTACGTGTCCCACGCCGCTCCGCGACGCGCCGGGGGCGGGGCCGGGAGGCCCGGCGGCCGGGGCGTCGGCGGGCCGCGCCGGGGCCCGATGACGGTCAGGCCTACGGCGTGTCCGGGGCCTCGCGGGCGGCGCGGTCCGCGAGGCCCCGCAGCACCGCCAACGCCTCGTCCGCGCGGTCGTGTTCCACGAAGAGGTGGTCGTGGTGGAAGCCGGCCACCACGTTGCAGCTCAGCCCCGCGTCGGCCAGGGCCCGGGCGAAGGCGGCGGTCAGGCCGACGGCGTCCAGCGCCGAGTGGATCCGCAAGGTGATCCAGGCGGCCGCATAGTCGTACGGCAGCCCCGCCGCGTCGGCCTCCTCCTGGCGCAGGACGAGCGTCGTGCCCTCCTCCTCGGCGACGGTCACGACGGGCGCGAGACCGGCCGGGACCGGCCCGGTCACGGTGGTGAAGACGTAACGGCCGGGGTTCCGCTCCGGCCTCATGCCGGAGATCAGGCGTGCGAGATCGCGTTCACCACTCATATATTCACCGCTCATACGTTCACCGCTCACACATTCACCGCTCATGATCGAAACGATATCCGGGGCGCGCCGACCCCACCCGCGAGTCGTCACCCATCGTTATATGGACGCACGCTCCGTCAACACGGTGGCGTCCGATCTTCCGATGGGATGAGCCGACGCGTGAGAATCCTCTGGTCCCGGGCCGGATCCCGGGTCGCCCGCACGGTCGCGGTGCTCGCGGCCTGCGCCGCCGCCCTGACCGTACTGCCCGCCGCCCCGGCGGCCCGGGCGGCCGATCCAGTGCCCGCCTCCCCCGCCTTCTCCGTCCGGCCGGCGCGCGCGGCGCTCGCCCGGCTGCTGCCGCGGCACGCGGCGCAGTTCGCCCTGGAGCCGGCCACCCGGCCCGCCTCCGGCGACTTCTTCGCCCTCTCCGGATTCGCCGGCCATGTGCGCGTCCGGGGCACCAGCCCGGCCGTGCTGCTCAGCGGGGTGAACTGGTACCTCAAGTACTCCGCCGGCGTCGACCTCGGCTGGCCGGGCCGCAGCACCTCCGCGCTGCCCGCCGTCCTGCCCGCCCCGGCGGGCGAGGTCCACCGGCCCGCCTCGGTGCCGCACCGGTTCGCCCTCAACGACACCGACGACGGCTATTCGGGCGCGTACCGGGACTGGCCGGCGTACGAGCGGCAGATCGACCTCCTGGCCCTGCACGGGGTGAACGAGGTGTTCGTGCAGATGGGCGCGGAGGCGGCGTACCACGCGGCGCTGCGGGAGTTCGGCTACTCCCGTGAGGAGCTGCGCGCCTGGATCCCGGGTCCCGCGCACCAGCCCTGGTGGCTGATGCAGAACATGTCCGGGTTCGGCGGCCCGCTCACCGAGCGGCTGGTCGAGGAGCGGGCGGCGCTCGGGCGGCGGATCGTGCGGCGGCTGCGGCAGCTCGGGATGACGCCGGTCCTTCCCGGGTACTTCGGCACGGTCCCGCCCGGCTTCGCGGACCGCCACCCGGCCGGACGGGTGGTGCCGCAGGGCTCCTGGATCGGCTTCGCCCGGCCGGACTGGCTGGACCCGCGCAGCGCGCTGTTCCCGAAGGTCGCCGAGGCGTTCTACCGGCACCAGGCACGGCTGCTCGGCACGTCCACGATGTACAAGATGGACCTGCTGCACGAGGGCGGCCGGGCGGGCGACGTGCCGGTCGCCGACGCGGCCCGCTCCGTGATGGACGCCCTGCAGACCGCCCAGCCCGGCGCGACCTGGGTGCTGCTCGGCTGGCAGCGCAACCCGAAGGTCGAGGTCCTGGACGCGGTCGACAGCTCCCGGCTGCTCGTCGTGGACGGCCTGTCCGACCGGTACGACGGGCTCGACCGGGAGACGGCCTGGCACGGCGTCCCGTACGCCTTCGGCGCCATCCCCAACTTCGGCGGGCACACGACCCTCGGCGCGAACACCGCCGTCTGGACGAGCCGCTTCGACGCCTGGCGGACGAAGCCGGGCAGCATGCTGCGGGGCATCGCCTATCTGCCCGAGGCGACCGGCGGCAACCCGGCCGCCTTCGAACTGTTCACGGAACTCGCCTGGCGCACCGGCCCCGTCGACCAGGTCGCCTGGTTCGCGCAGTACGCGGCCCGGCGGTACGGCGCGCCCGACCCGCATGCCGCGCGGGCCTGGGAGTGGCTGCGACGCGGCCCGTACAGCACGCCGTCCGGCCGCTGGAGCGAGCCGCAGGACAGCCTGTTCACGGCGCGGCCGAGTCTGACGGTCCGGTCGGCGGGGAACTGGAGCCCGAAGGAGATGCGGTACGACGCGTCCACCGTGGAGCGGGCTCTGTCCGAGCTCCTCCAGGTCGCGCCGGAGCTCCGGCGGACCGACGCGTACCGCCACGACGTGGTGGACACCGCCCGGCAGGCGCTGGCCAACCGGAGCCGTACGCTGCTCCCGCAGATCCGAGCGGCGTACGAGGCGAGGGACCTGGCCGCGTTCCGGGAGCGCTCCGCCGAATGGCGGCGCGACCTGGCCCTGCTGGACGAATTGCTCGCCGCTGACCGGCGGTTCCTGCTCGGCCCGTGGCTGGAGCGGGCGAGGGCCTGGGGGTGGACGGACGCGGAGCAGGCGGCTCTGGAATTCGACGCCCGGTCGATCCTGACGACCTGGGGGCACCGCTCCGGCAGCGAGGCCGGGCTGCACGACTACGCGAACCGGGAGTGGTCGGGCCTGGTGGCGGACTTCTACGCGCCGCGCTGGGCGAGGTACTTGGACGGTCTTGAGGCGTCCCTGGTGTCAGGTGCCAGGCCGCCCGCCCCGATCGACTGGTTCGCATGGGAGAACGCCTGGAACCTGAAGCGGGACGACCACGCCGTCGAGCCGGCGGGCGACCCGGTGGCACTGGCGGAGCGCGTCCTGGAGGCCCTGCCGCCGCTCGCACGGGCCTGAGCCCCGGCACGGGGAGGCGACCCCTCCCCGTACCGGGCCGGTCATGTCAGGTCGAACTCGCCGTCCCGGGCGTTGAGCACGAACGCCCGCCACTCCGCGGGCGTGAAGATCAGCGACGGGGCCTCCGGACGGCCGCCGTTGCGCATCGCGATGAAGCCCTCCACGAAGGCGATCTGGACGTCCCCCGCGCCCTGGCTGCCCGACCGCCAGTCGGCGTTGCTCAGGTCGACTTCCGGCTTGTCCCAGCCCGCGAAGGCGTGCTGAGCAGTGATGCTCTCGGCCACGTCTGTGCTCCTCCCGCGTCCCACAACGTCGTCCGGGCCTCAGGGTAGCGAGCGGCACCGGGCGCCGACAGACCTCAGGAGCGCGGCGGCTCCGACCCCACCAGCCACATGGAGAAGAACTGCGCGCCGCCTCCGTACGCGTGTCCGAGCGCGCGTCGCGCGTCCGGCACCTGGTGTTCGCCGGCCTGGCCGCGGACCTGCAGCGCGGCCTCCGCGAACCGGATCATCCCGGACGCGCCGATCGGGTTTGTGGAGAGCACCCCGCCGGACGGGTTCACCGGCAGGTCGCCGTCGAGTTCGGTGACCCCGGACTCGGTGAGCTTCCAGCCCTCGCCCTCCTCGGCGAAGCCCAGGTTCTCCAGCCACATCGGCTCGTACCAGGAGAACGGCACGTACATCTCGACGGCGTCGATCTCCCGGCGCGGGTCGGTGATCCCGGCCTGCCGGTAGACGTCGGCGGCGCAGTCCTTGCCGGCCTGCGGCGAGACGAAGTCCTTGCCCGCGAAGAGGGTCGGCTCGCTGCGCATCGCGCCGCCGTGCACCCAGGCCGGCGGCCGGGGCGAACGGGCCGCGCCGGCCCGGTCGGTGAGGATCATGGCGCAGGCGCCGTCGGAGGACGGGCAGGTCTCCGAGTATCGGATCGGGTCCCAGAGCATCGGGGACGCCTGGACCTTCTCCAGCGTGATGTCGTGCTCGTGGAGGTGCGCGTACGGGTTCTTCAGCGCGTTGCGCCGGTCCTTGTACGCGACGAGGGAGCCGACGGTGTCGGGGGCGCCAGTGCGCCGCATGTACGCCCGCACGTGTGGGGCGAAGAAGCCGCCCGCGCCGGCGAGCAGCGGCTGCTGGAAGGGGACGGGCAGGGACAGGCCCCACATCGCGTTGGACTCGGACTGCTTCTCGAAGGCGAGCGTGAGGACGGTGCCGTGCACGCGGGCGGCGACGAGGTTCGCGGCGACGAGCGCGGTGGAGCCGCCGACGGAGCCTGCGGTGTGCACGCGGAGCATCGGCTTGCCGACCGCGCCGAGGGCGTCGGCGAGGTAGAGCTCGGGCATCATGACGCCCTCGAAGAAGTCCGGGGCCTTGCCGATGACGACGGCGTCGACGTCCGCCCAGGTCAGCTCGGCGTCGTCGAGGGCGCGCTGCGCGGCCTCGCGGACGAGTCCGGCGAGGGACACGTCGCGGCGGGCGGCGACGTGCTTGGTCTGGCCGATCCCGACGACGGCCACGCACTCCTTCGATGTCACGGCCTTACCGGACATGCGGCTCTCCTTCCAGGACGGCCACCAGGTTCTGTTGCAGGCAGGGGCCGGAGGTGGCGTGGGCGAGGGCCCGGTCGGACTCGCCGCGGTGGATGCCGGCGGCGGCCTCGCCGAGCCGGATGAGGCCGGCGGCCATGACGGGGTTGGCGGCGAGCGCGCCGCCGGAGGGGTTGATCCGCACGCTGTCGTCGAGGCGCAGGGCCTTGCGGAGCACGACCTCCTGCGAGGTGAACGGGGCGTGCAGTTCGGCGGTGTCGACGGGCCTGTCGAAGGCGCCGGCGCGTTCCGCGGCGAGGCGGGCGGAGGGCGCGTCGGTGAGGTCGCGCACGCCGAGGGAGTGGGCCTCGATCCGGTGGTCCAGGCCGCGGATCCAGGCAGGGCGCGCGCACAGTTCGCGGGCGCGGTCGCCGGCCGCGAGGATCACGGCGGCGGCGCCGTCCCCGACGGGCGGGCAGTCGCCC
>NZ_DATCVQ010000568.1:0-3553 GCF_036566765.1 Streptomyces sp. | reverse complement strand
GGCGGGTCCGGCGGCCGCCATCACAGCCGCCGCGCGCCGGGCTGCTGCTGGCCGTAGAGCGGGCCGGCGGGCGGCGCCGCCTGCGGCACCGGGGTGCGCTGGAGGATGTCGCGGACGACCTGCTCGGCGGTGCGGCGGTTCAGCTGGGCCTGCGCGGTCGGCAGCAGCCGGTGCGCGAGGACCGGGCCGGCCAGGGCCTGGAGGTCGTCGGGCAGCACGTAGTCGCGGCCGCTGAGCGCGGCGGAGGCCTTGGCGGCACGCAGCAGGTGCAGCGTGGCACGGGGCGACGCGCCGAGTCTGAGGTCCGGGTGGTTGCGGGTGGCCGCGACCAGGTCCACGGCGTACCGGCGCACCGCGTCCGCGACGTGCACGGTCCGGACCGCGTCGATCAGCTTCACGATGTCGTGGGCGTGCGCCACCGCCTGCAGGTCCTCCAGCGGGGAGACCGCGCCGTGCACGTCGAGCATCTGGAGCTCGGCCTCGGGGCTCGGGTACCCCATCGAGACCCGGGCCATGAAGCGGTCCCGCTGCGCCTCGGGCAGCGGGTAGGTGCCCTCCATCTCCACCGGGTTCTGGGTGGCGACCACCATGAAGGGGCTGGGCAGCTCGTACGTCTGCCCGTCGATGGTGACCTGGCGCTCCTCCATCGACTCGAGGAGCGCGGACTGGGTCTTCGGCGACGCGCGGTTGATCTCGTCGCCGATGACGATCTGGGCGAAGATCGCGCCCGGCTTGAACTCGAAGTCCCGGCGCTGCTGGTCGTAGATCGACACGCCGGTGATGTCCGAGGGCAGCAGGTCCGGCGTGAACTGGATGCGCCGGACCGAGCAGTCGACGGACTTCGCCAGCGTCTTCGCCAGCATGGTCTTGCCGACGCCGGGTACGTCCTCGATCAGCAGATGTCCCTCCGCCAGCAGCACCGTCAGTGCAACGCGTACGACCTCGGGCTTGCCCTCGATCACGCTCTCCACCGACCGGCGGATCCGCTCCGCTGTGGTGGTCAGATCTGAGAGGCTCGCTCGCTCGTCATAGGTCGTCACACGGCCCTCCTCGCCGAAACAGGACACGTCCTCAGTGGTTCCGAGGGGGTGTCACACCGGCATTCTTGTTCGCGCCACCGCGTTGTGTCACTTGCCTGTGGACAAGTGCCGCGGTTATGCCGGGGTTTGCCGTGTTGTGTCGCGCCGTACGGAGGCGCTACGCCGGGTGGATCTCGCGCAGCAGACCCGTCGTCACGTCGAACACGAAGCCGCGCACGTCGTCCTTGTGCAGCAGGAACGGGGAGGTCCGCACCCGCTGCATGGACTGGCGCACGTCCTGGTCGACGTCCCGGAAGGCCTCCACGGCCCACGCGGGGCGCTGGCCGACCTCGTCCTCCAGCTCGTGCCGGAAGTCCTCGGTCAGCGACTCGAGACCGCAGCCGGTGTGGTGGACCAGCATCACGCTGCGGGTGCCGAGGGCCCGCTGGCTGATGGTGAGGGAGCGGATCACGTCGTCGGTGACCACGCCGCCCGCGTTGCGGATGGTGTGGCAGTCGCCGAGCTGCAGGCCGAGCGCGGAGTGCAGGTCGAGGCGGGCGTCCATGCAGGCGACCACGGCGACGTTCAGGACGGGGCGGGCGTCCATGCCGGGGTCGGTGAAGTCGGCGGCGTAGCGCTCGTTCGCCTCGACGAGGCGGTCGGTGACCGTCCCGCCGGTGCGTATGGCGTCGGCGGCGTCGGCAGAGGGGTGCGCGGAGGTCGACATGTCTACGACGGTAGTGGTCACAGCCGGTCGTGGCCCGCTGTGAGAGCGGACAAAGAACGTCAATGAGGCTTGTTGTGAGCTAACCCACAGGCGCGCGCGGAGCGGGCCCAGACGGGTGAGGCGTCCGTTTCGCGGCTCCGTCCCGTCCGCCCCCGGCGACGCGCCAGCCGGTTGATTGACCGTGAAGACCTGTGGACTAAAGTGACGCGCAGTTCACGGAGACATTGCGCGATTTCAGTGGTTTCTCCCCGCGTGGGCGGCGGCTCGTACCGGGGACCCGGCAGTGACCCGACGGTACGGAGCGCCGCGCCGGATTCTGAGAGGGCGGCATTGAGCAACGACCGACACGTCCCGGTGATGCTCCAGCGGTGCCTGGACATGTTGGCCCCGGCGCTGCAGCGGCCGGATGCGGTGGTCGTCGACTGCACGCTCGGACTCGGCGGGCACAGCGAGGCCCTGCTGACCCAGTTCCCCGAGGTGCGGCTGATCGCCCTCGACCGGGACAAGGAGGCGCTGCGCCTCTCCGGTGAGAGGCTCGCCCCGTTCGGGGAGCGCGCCACCCTCGTGCACGCGGTGTACGACGAGCTGCCCGAGGTCCTCGACCGGCTCGGCGTCCCCAAGGTGGACGGCGTCCTGTTCGACCTGGGCGTCTCCTCCATGCAGCTGGACGAGGCCGACCGCGGCTTCGCCTACGCCCAGGACGCCCCGCTCGACATGCGCATGGACCAGTCGACCGGGATCAGCGCCGCCGAGGTGCTCAACACCTACCCGGCCGGCGAGCTGGTCCGGATCCTGCGCGCGTACGGCGAGGAGAAGCAGGCCAAGCGGATCGTCTCGGCGATCGTGCGCGAGCGCGAGAAGGAGCCGTTCGACAACAGCGCCCGGCTGGTCGAGCTGATCCGCGACGCGCTGCCGCAGGCCGCCAAGCGCACCGGCGGCAACCCGGCCAAGCGCACCTTCCAGGCGCTGCGGATCGAGGTCAACCACGAGCTCGACAGCGTCGAGAAGGCGATCCCGGCGGCCGTGAAGGCCGTCCGCGTCGGCGGGCGGGTCGTCGTCCTGTCGTACCAGTCGCTGGAGGACCGCATCGTCAAGCAGGTCTTCGCGGCGGGCGCGGCGACCACCGCCCCGCCCGGCCTGCCGGTGGTCCCGGAGAAGTACCAGCCCCGTCTGAAGCTGCTGACCCGCGGCGCGGAGCTGCCCACCGAGGAGGAGGTCGCGGAGAACCGGCGCGCGGCCCCGGCCCGACTGCGCGGGGCGGAGCGGATCCGGGCGGACGAGCCTTCGTGAGGAACGGGGAAGCGCGGTGACGAAGCAGGGGCCTCTCAAGGGACGGGCCGCGCGGCTGGGGCGGTTCATGCCGTCGGGGCCGAGCACGGCCGCCCGCACCCCCTTCGTCCTGCTCGTCGTCGTACTCCTCGGCGGCGGCCTGATCACCCTGCTGCTGCTGAACTCCGCCCTCAACCAGGGCTCCTTCAAGCTGCGCGACCTCAAGACCCGGACCACCGAGCTGACCGACGAGGAGCAGGCCCTCCAGCGGGACGTGGACGACTACTCCGCCCCCGACGCGCTGGAGCGCCGGGCCCGCGAGCTGGGCATGGTGCCCGGCGGCAGCCCGGCCTTCCTCGACCCCGACGGCCGGGTCCGGGGCGAGCCCTCGGCGGCCTCCGCGCCGCCGCCGGAGCCGTCCCCGACGGCAGGCGGCACGGCCCCGACCGCCCCCAAGCCCCAGCAGACCGCGGGACAGAACCAGCAGAACCGGCAGAACCAGCAGCAGTCCGCGGAACAGACCCCGCAACCCCCCCCC
>NZ_DATCVQ010000567.1:0-6093 GCF_036566765.1 Streptomyces sp. | reverse complement strand
TGCGATCGGCATCCTCCAGGACAAGGCGTCGACGGAGCTGAAGAAGCCGTTCTGGCAGGGCTTCAAGCAGGATCTCCAGGGCAGCGTGAAGCCCGCGATCATCGGGCTCGGGGTCGCGTTCGGCAACGTCTTCAAGGGGATCGCCGGGGTCATCGACGCGTTTCTGCCGCACATGGACGGCATCTCGTCGACCATGCAGCGGATCACAGGCCGGTTCGCGACGTGGGCGACCGGGCTGAAGGGCTCGCCCGAGTTCGAGCGGTTCCTGTCGTACAGCGCCGAGCACGCCCCGTTGATCGCCGAGACGCTCGGGAAGATCGCGGGCGCGTTCCTGAGCATCGGCCAGGCACTGTCGCCGCTGTCGGGGCCACTGCTTCAGGTGATCGGCACCTTGGCTCAGGGTGTGGGCTGGCTCGCACAGCACGCCCCTGAGCTGGTCATCGCCGTCTACGGCCTGTATGTGGCGACGAAGCTGTGGGCTGCCTGGCAGCTGATCCTGAACGGCGCCATGGCGGCGTTCCAGGTGATCGCCTCGGCTGGGCCGTGGGGCTGGATTGTCCTCGCGATCGGCGCCGTGGTGCTGGCCGTGATCTACATGTACAACCACTTCACCTGGTTCCGTGAGGGCATCCAGGCTGTCTGGTCGGCGATCCAGACGGCGTCGATGTGGCTGTGGACGAACGTCCTGCAGCCGGTGTTCGCATTCATCTGGGACGGGCTGAAGCAGCTGGGCCGGGCCGCGATGTGGCTGTGGACCAACGCCATCAAGCCCGCCTGGGATGCGATCAGTCTGGCGGCCCGCATCCTGCTGACGGTGATCACCGTCGCCGTGATCCTGCCGATCATCGTCGCTTTCAAGGTACTTGGTGCGATTGCGGGCTGGCTGTGGAAGTACGCGATCAAGCCCGCCTTCGAGGCGATCGCGGCACTCGCCGTGTGGCTGTACCGGAACGTCCTGAAGCCGCAGTTCGACGCGGCCATGGCCATCTTCCGGGCTGTCGCAAGGGTCGCCACGTGGCTGTGGAAGAACGTGCTCGCACCGGCGTTCCGGGCAATCGGTGACCAGGCGAAGTGGCTGTACACGAACGCGATCAAGCCTGCGTTCGGGTGGATCGCTGACCGGGCAGCCTGGCTCTGGTCGAAGGGCGTGAAGCCGCAGTTCGACCTGCTCAAGGCCGGAGTGAAGGCGGTCGGGACCGCGTTCAACACCGCGAAGGACTACATCGGCGAGCAGTGGAGCAAGCTCTCGAACCTGGCCCGCAAACCAGTCCAGTACGTCGTGGATGTCGTCTACAACAACGGCATCCGAGGCGTCTGGAACAAGGTCGCGGACGCCTTCGGTGCGCCCAGCCTGCCCAAGTTCAAGTTCGCCAAGGGTGGCGTCATGCCCGGCTACACGCCGGGCCGCGACGTCCACAAATTCGCGTCCCCGACAGGCGGCCAGTTGGAGCTGTCTGGCGGAGAGTCGTTCTTCAGGCCCGAGTTCACCCGCGGCGTGGGCTCCGGCTTCGTCAGCACGATGAACTCGATCGCCAAGACGAAGGGCGCTCAGGGAGTCAAGGCTGCTCTGGCACCGGTGCTCGGCGGCAACCCGAACACGTCGACGGACCGCTCCCTGCGGTACGCCAACGGCGGAGTCGTGCAGAAGTTCGCAGACGGCGGCATCTTCGGCTGGATCGGCAAGGCCGCATCCGCTGCTGTCGGTGCCGGATCGGAAGCTTGGAATGGCATCAAGAAGGGCGCGAGCTGGCTCAAGGACACACTGGAGGGCTCGGCACGCTCGGGTGTGAAGGCAGTCGTCAACCCGCTCCTGGCCAACTTTCCCGGCATGGACACAGGCTTCGGCAAGCTGATCCGGAAGATCCCGGACGGCATCATCGGCGCCCTGTTCGGCTACAGCAAGAAGGCCGACAGCAAGGGCGCCGGTGGCATCGGCGGGCCGCGGATCCAGGCCGGTCTGAAGTGGGCTCGAACCCAAAACGGCAAACCGTATCAATGGGGCGGAAATGGCAACCCTTCATGGGATTGCTCGGGTCTGGTTTCTGCGATCGAGTCCGTGATCCGAGGCCAGAAGCCGCATCGCCGGTGGGCGACCGGGGCGTTCTCGGGGAAGACTGCACCACCTGGATGGGTCCTCCACGGCAACAGCCCGTACCGCATCGGCATCACCAATGCTGGGGTCGGCCACACGGCCGGAACGCTCGGCGGCGTCAATGTGGAGTCCCGTGGCGGCGACGGCGTCGTCATCGGCAAGGGGGCTCGCGGCTACCGGGACAAGCTGTTCACCAGCTGGTACGGGTTCAAGCCTGGGTCCTACGACTCTGGCGGATACCTCCAGCCCGGCATGAACCTCGCGTTCAACGGGACGGGGCGTCCGGAGCCGGTGTTCACGACGGCGCAGGCCAACGCGCTCACCTCCCTTGCGGCACGGTCCGCTCAGCAGCAGCTGGGCGACCTGTCCGTGTCGGTGTTCGTCGGCAACGAGCAGATCACCGACATCGCCCGCACTGAAGTACGCACCGCTCAGGGCGAACTCATTCAGGTACTCAACGCGGGCTGAGGAGGAATCTTGGCGATCCCCGGAAACTTCCTCAGCCCGACCACGGAGTCCGTCGACCCGAACACTTCGGGCTGGACCCCGAAACTCAACTGCGGCACGTTGCTGAAGGGGACGGGCGGCCGGAACGGGGACGGCTGCCTCGTCACCAAATCGGTGGCGGCGGGCGAAGTGCAGGCCCGCACCGTCTCCTCGTACCCCGTCACCGCGGGCACCGTCTACTACACGTTCGCCGACACAGCGGGCGCGGTACCGGAACGGATCGGGATCCGCTGGCTCAACAGCAGCGGCACCGAAATCTCCATCACCTGGTCGCTGACCACGATGGCCGCCTCCTCCAGCTGGCACCGCGTCAGTGTTGCCGGGCAGGCCCCGATGGGGGCGACGCAGGCGCACGTGGTGCTGTCGTCGACCGAGGTCGGCATCAACGTCTCCCACTACTGGGAGAACGTCTACCTCGGCCTGCCGCTGCGCACGACCGGCAACCTGCTGCCGTTCGGCACCGAAAGCACAGAGATCGACGCCAGCGGATGGGCGGCGGTCGTCAACGCCACCATCACCCGCCAAGCCCCGGTCATGAGCTGGGCAGTCGACAACTACCTGGCCGGTGGGCAGACGCTCGCCGTGACCGCGATCGCCGCCGGTAACGCCTCAGCGCTCGCCGTGGACCGGCCCGCGGTGACGCCCGGCGCCGAATATCTGGCCTACGCCTACCTGCAGCCCCCGGTCCTCACCTCGCAGGCGTGGATTGAGCTGCGCTTCTACGACATCAACGGCAACCAGGTCGGCGCGCAGAGAAGCACGCTCGCACCGCCTGCCACTACCGGCATGTATCGGCAGCGGGCGTCGATGGTGGCGCCGGCCACCGCAGCGACGTGCTCGGTGGCGGCAGGCCTGGACTCGGCGTCCGCCGGGCAGGTGCTGCGGCTGGAGACGGTCGTCGTCACGGTGGCGCCGCAACTACAGGCGGGCACAGTCCTGCCCTACGCGGACGCCTCGTTCGAGCAGGGCATCGCCGGGTGGACTGTCGCGTCGGGTGTGGCGACGATCGCCCGCACCACACCTTGGGGGCTCAGCGCCTTCGACGGCGCCTACTCGCTCGCCGTCTCATCGGCGACGGCGACCGCATCCACGATCCGGTCGGGCCGCTTCCCCGTCGAAGAGGGCCTGAACTGGCGTGCCCAGATCATCGCGCACACCGCGGCAGGCTCCTGGGCGACGGTGCGCACACGGGTCCGCTGGTACGACGCCTCCAACGTCGACTTGGGCTCGAGCACGGGCATCGCCTACACACTGCCGGGCGCGTCCTGGTATGCGCTGCCCGCGGATGCGGTGGCGCCCGCCGGGGCGACGCAGGCCGCGGTGGAGGTTGTGGCCACAGCGTCGGCGACGTCGAGCGTCCTGCATGTGGACCAGGTCGCGCTGTGGGAGGTTCTGCCGCTGACCGCGGTAGAGGCCCACTCCGACAGCGGCTACATCGAACTGACGCTGCGGGAGCTGATCCTCGACGACGAGATCACCGTGTACCGGCTGCTGCCGGACGGGTCGAGGGTGCTGGTGCGCGGCCCGTATGGGCTGATCGACCGGCAGCTGATCGCATCCGACCTGATGATCATCGAGGATCACGAGGCACCCCTGAACACGCCGGTGCGCTACCGCATCGAGCAGTACCTGCCCGGCGAGCTCACCGCCACCGCCCGCACCAGCGACTACGCGACCGTCGAACTTGCAGACATCAACAGTGTGTGGCTGAAGGACCCCGGGAACCCGCAGCGGAACCTCACGGTGACCGTGGAGAAGCCGCCGGACTGGACCCGGCCCGTCGACCAGGCGTCGTTTGTGGTGCGCGGGCGCCGCAACAAGGTCACCCACCACGGTCTGAGGCAGGGCCTCGAGGGCGGCCTGTCGATCTGGACCCTGTCCGACCAGCAGCGCAAAGCCCTCAACCTGCTCCTCGACTCCGGCAACACGTTGCTCTGGCAGGCCGTTCCCGGCATGGGCGTCGACGACATGTACGTCGACGTCGGCGAAGTCCCGGAAGCGCGGACGGGAGGCCTGGCGCAGGAGCAGATGCGGGCGTGGACGCTGCCCATGGTGCAGGCGGACATGCCGGTCACGGTCGGCGTCAACGGGCCCGCAGGCCGCACCTGGCAGGACGTGGTCACCGAATTCGCGACCTGCGCTGACCTGCTGGCCGTGTATGCCACGTGCGAGGACTTGTTGCTCGACCGGAGGCGGTGACCTTGTACGCCGTCACCGACCGGTTCCTGAAACGCCTCGCCGAATCGCATGCACCGCTCACCGAGGTGCTGCTGCTGCTCACTGACGGCCGCACTCTCGCGCTGGAGCACACTGGCGGCAGCGTGACGGTGGACCGTGGCAGCGCGATCCGCCGCACCTGCACCGTCACCGTCGCCGACCCGACCTTGATCCCTCGCACGCCCACCGACCAGCTGGCCACCTACGGGGCCCAGCTGCGGATCTCCCGCGGAGTCGACTACGGCGACGGCACCAGCGAACTCGTGCCGCTCGGAGTGTTCCGCCTCGACGACGTCGGCGGAGACGTCAACGACGGACCGGTCACCTTGCAGGGGAAAGACCTGTCGGCGATCGTCGCCGACGACAAGCTCTACGCCCCCTGGACGGCGACAGGCACCGTCGTCTCCGCCATCACCGCACTCATCCAACGATCCATCCCGACCGCCGCCGTCATCAGCACCATCGCCGACCAGGGCATCGGGAAGCGCACTTTCGATGTCGAAGCCGACCCGTGGGCGGGCTGCCAGGAGATCGCCTCCGGGGCCGGCGCCGAGGTGTACTGCAACCCGGACGGCGTGTTCGTCATCGCCACCCTGCCCGACCTGGCGACCGCCACCCCCGTGTGGGAGATCAAAGCCGCCGAGGGCGGCGTGTACATCAAAGCGAACCGCGGCATGTCCAGCGCCAACGTCTTCAACGGCATCCTTGCCCGCGGAGAGAACACCAGCGAGAACGTGGCCCCGGTCCAATACCTGGCCGTGGACGGCGACCCGAACAGCCCGACGTACTGGGGTGGCCCGTTCGGCCGGCGCCCGGATTTCTTCACGTCCAGCACGCTGACGACGACAGCAGCCTGCCAGCAGGCAGCAACGCTGAAACTCGCGCAAGCCAAAGCGCCGAACGCGACCGGCGACATCAGCTCCCTGCCGAACCCGGCCCTCGAATCGGGCGACGTTCTTCGGGTGCAGCACGAAGACGGCAGCCGCGAACTCCACCAGGCCGCGAGCTTCAGCGTGCCCCTCGACCTGGGCGGGGACTTCCCCATCAGCACGATCAGCGCCAAGGAGGACGCATGAAGTCCTCACACGCCTCCAACCGCGACCTCAAGTACGCAATCCAGCAGGCAGCGAAACGCGCCGGGGAACAGGCGCCAAGCGTGCGCGGCTCCGACTGGCGGCTCGCCACAGTCACCGCGGAGAACGGCGACGGCACCGTCGACGCCGACGACATCCCCGACATCCGCTGCATGGAGCCCTACGTTCTGCCTGCGGTCGGCG
>NZ_DATCVQ010000566.1:0-6396 GCF_036566765.1 Streptomyces sp. | reverse complement strand
CCCCGTTTCATCGCCCGCCGGCTGATGATCTCGGCGAGCGAGGACATCGGCCTCGCCGACCCGACAGCCCTGCCCACCGCCGTCGCCGCGGCCCAGGCGGTGGCGATGATCGGCTTCCCGGAGGCCGCGCTCACCCTCAGCCACGCCACGATCGCGCTGGCGCTGGCTCCCAAGTCGAACGCCGCGACGACCGCGATAGGCGCGGCACTCGCGGACGTGCGCGCCGGTCTGGCGGGAGCTGTCCCGCCGCATCTGCGCGACGGCCACTACAAGGGCGCGGCCAAGCTCGGCCATGCGCAGGGCTATGTGTATCCGCACGACGTCCCGGGCGGGATCGCCGCGCAGCAGTACGCCCCGGACGCGGTGCAGGGCAAGCGCTACTACGAACCGACGCGGTACGGCGCGGAGGCGCGGTACGCCGACGTGGTCGAGAAGGTCCGCGGGCGCCTGCGCGGCGAGTAACCGGGGCCCAGCGGCAAGATCGGCCGGACAGGACCTCAGTGCGACGCTGCCTCGAAGAGCTTGTACATGGCCCGGCGCAGTTCCGCGACATCGCGCACCGGCGTGGGGAAGTCGAAGCGCGCGTCGAAGCTGCGCCCGCCGACGAACCGCACCCGCAGCCCGAACCGGTCCAGCGACAGCGGCACCGCCCGCTGCCCCTTCGCGCCCATCTCCTCGCCGAGCAGCCCGCACAGCTCCTGCACCTGCTCGCTGTGCGCGGAGTGCAGATGCTGCAGCAGCTCGGTCTCGTGCGCGACGAGCGGATCGACGGACGCCTGCGCGAAGTCCTCCGGCTCGACGCCCGACGCACCCCACAGATCGTCCACCCACGCCTCGCCCGTTTCGAGGCGCAGCATCATGGCGCCGGGCGCGGCCAGGCCGGGGGCGCAGGTGAGCCAGCCGTAGAGCCAGGCCCGGCCGCGGATACGATGGGGTACCGAGACCGGCGCGACATCGGTGATCTCCAGCACAGCGGAGAGCTCGTCGTCCTGCGCGTGCGTGGCGGCGCGCACGGCCGGGGAGTCCGCGGGAAACAGCAGGAACACCTCACCGTCGGTTCCCACGACCCGCGCCTGCGGGGTCAGCTGCTCGGGGCGTGCGGTGTCCACCCCCGGGATGAGCAGCACCGACGAGCATGTACTCTGTACGAGAGTTCGTGTGCGCTCGGCTGCTGACGGCATCCGCGCGATTTCAAGCCCGCTGGGACGCGGCTGACCATGAGCTGATCGGACCTCCGTCGCCTCGACGCCTTCAGATGCGTCGACGTTCTTTGTGCTGTCCGTGATGCGCTTGGTGTTCCCAGGGCGAGACATGCGATCTCCTTGAGTAAGGTGAGCCTAACCTAACCTACAACGGAGGTCTGGAGAACGTGCCTAACCAGTCGCGTCCCAAGGTCAAGAAGTCTCGTGCGCTCGGCATCGCGCTGACGCCGAAGGCCGTCAAGTACTTCGAAGCCCGCCCCTACCCGCCGGGCGAGCACGGCCGTGGCCGCAAGCAGAACTCGGACTACAAGGTCCGTCTGCTGGAGAAGCAGCGTCTGCGCGCCCAGTACGACATCAGCGAGCGCCAGATGGCGCGCGCCTACGACCGCGCCAAGAAGGCCGAGGGCAAGACGGGCGAGGCGCTGGTCGTCGAGCTCGAGCGTCGCCTCGACGCCCTGGTCCTGCGTTCGGGCATCGCCCGTACCATCTACCAGGCCCGCCAGATGGTCGTGCACGGTCACATCCAGGTCAACGGCACCAAGGTCGACAAGCCGTCGTTCCGTGTCCGTCCCGACGACGTCGTGATGGTCCGCGAGCGCAGCCGCACCAAGCCGCTGTTCGAGGTCGCCCGTGAGGGTGGCTTCGCCGCCGACGGTGAGACCCCGCGCTACCTGCAGGTCAACCTGAAGGCCCTGGCCTTCCGCCTGGACCGCGACCCGAACCGCAAGGAGATCCCGGTCATCTGCGACGAGCAGCTGGTCGTCGAGTACTACGCCCGCTGATCTCAGCTCGGCGCAGTACCGCCTCCGCGGTGTTCAGCCCGCCGCTTCCCCACCCGTCACGGTGGGGGAGCCGGCGGGCTTCCGCGTTTCCGGGACCCCGGTGCGGAACGGACGCGGCGTCCGCGTCCCGCGCGCGCCGACGGCCGGAGCACGCCGCCCGGCCAGCGCCCGGTCCACCGCCTCGTCCAGCGACAGCGCCCGCCCCTCACTTGTCGACGCCGCGTACCGCTCCGGCCCCAGCACCTCGCCCGCCTGCCGCTCGCACAGCTCCCGCGGCCCGCTGAAGTACGCCGAGCCGAAGAGCGGCAGCCCCACCGAGTCCCACACCGGGGCCGCCGCGCCCTGCAGCACCGCCGCCTCCGCCGGATCGCCCTCGCTCGCCGTCACCAGCGCCAGCAGCTCGACCGCCAGGACCAGCCCCACCAGGTCGTGGAAGACATGGTCGATCGCGATGCACTCGGCGAGCAGCCCCCGCGCCTCGCCGTGGTCGCCGCGCGTCCAGGCCGCATACGCGAGGACGTACAGCGCGTACGCCTTCGTCCAGCGCTCCCCGCGCTCCTCGCAGATCTCCCGCACCTCGTCGACCAGCGCCACCGCGCCCTCCAGGTCCCCCTGGAAGATCCGCGTCATCGCCAGCTCGACCTGCCCCATCAGCACATTGCTGTTCAGCTCGCCCAGCTCCCGGTACGCGTCGAGCGCCTGCCGGATCAGCTCCTCGGCGCGCGGCATGTCGTCCGAGAGCAGCGCCAGACAGCCCATCCGGTGCTTCGCGTACGCCTGCGCCACCCGGTCTCCGGCCCGCCGGGACCGCTCCCCGCACTCGTGCAGCGCCGCCACCGCCGCCGTGTCGTCGCCCTGCAGGATCGCCACATAGCCCAGCACCCACAGCGGCTTGAGCCGCGCGTCGTGCTGCCCCTGCGGCGCGGTCTGCTCCGGCTCCGCCGCCAGAGCGCGGTCCAGCCAGTGCCGGCCCTCCGCGAGCCGCCCGCACCCCGCCCAGTAGAACCAGAGCGTGCCGGCCAGATGGAGCGCCAGATGTGTGTCGTCCGGCTGCTCCAGGCAGAGCTCGAGCGCGGCCCGCAGATTCGGCAGCGCCGCGTCCGTCGCCGCGGCCACCTCCGCCTGCCGCGGGCTGAACCACTCCAGCTCGCACCAGGTGGCAAGGCCCATGTACCAGTCCCGGTGCCGCCGCCGCATCCGCTCGGTGTCCCCGAGCGCGGCCAGCCACTCCGCCCCGTACGCGGCGACCGTGTCCAGCATCCGCAAGCGCGGGCCGGCCGGGGTGTCCTCGCGGACCACCAGCGACTGCGCGAGCAACCCGCCCAGCGCGTCGAGCACCCGCTCCGGCGGCAGCCCCGCGCCCCCGCACACGTACTCCGTCGCCTCCAGGTCGAAGGGTCCGGCGAACACCGAGAGCCGCGCCCACAGCAGCCGTTCCTCCGGCGTGCACAGCTCGTGACTCCAGCCGATCGCCGTGCGCAGCGTCTGATGACGGGGCAGCGCGCCCCGCGCCCCGTCCGTCAGCAGCCGGAACCGGTCGTCGAGTCGGTGCAGCACCTGCTCCACGGTCAGCAGCGGCAGCCGGCCCGCGGCCAGCTCCAGCGCCAGCGGAATCCCGTCGAGGCGTCGGCACAGCTCCCGCACCGCCTCCGGACGGCCCGCCGCCTCGCGCGCGCTCGACGCCGCCGCCCGTACGGCGAACAGCTCCACCGCGTCCTCGTCCGACATCGGCGTCAACGTGAACACCGCCTCGCCGTCCACTCGCAGGGGCCGGCGGCCCGCCGCCAGCACGGTCAGCCCCGGGGCCCGGCAGAGCAGCTCCCGCAGCAGCGGCGCGCACTCCTCCACCAGGTGCTCGAAGCCGTCCACCACGAGCAGCAGCCGCAGCTCCGCGAGATGCTCGGCCAGCATGGCGCGCGGGGACCGGCTGGTGTGGTCGGTCAGCCCCAGCGCCTCGGCCAGCGCGTGCTCCAGGAGCCCCGGATCGCGCAGCGCCGAGAGATCGGCGAGCCGCACCCCGTCGCCGTAGCGTTTCTCCGTCGCGGCCGCGCAGCGCAGCGCCAGCCGGGTCTTGCCCACCCCACCCATGCCGACCACGGTGACCAGGCGGAACTCCCCAAGGAGCCGCCCCAGTTCGTCCCGCTCGCCGGCCCGTCCGACGAACCGGTTCAGCTCCGCCGGGAGATTGCTCCGTCGCATGGGACACGGAGCGTACCCATTCGGGCGCACTCCGTACAATCGGTCCGGAGATCCGCCGTTCCCGGGCCCCGCGCGGGCCGTAATGCGGTACGGGGAGAGACCCCGGGCGCGATAGGGTCGGAGGACGACTTTTCGCAAGGGACCAACGACAGCAGAGAGCGGTGCGGTGTGACCGGTGGAGAGGTTGCCGGGATCCTGGTGGCCGTGTTCTGGGCGATTCTCGTCTCCTTCCTCGCCGTGGTGCTGGTGAGGCTGGCGCAGACGCTCAGGGCGACCACCAAGCTCGTGGCGGACGTGACCGAGCAGGCGGTTCCGCTGCTGGCCGACGCCTCCGCGACAGTCCGCGCGGCACAGACCCAGCTCGACCGGGTCGACGCCATCGCCTCCGACGTCCAGGAGGTCACCTCCAACGCGTCGGCGCTCTCCTCGACCGTCGCCTCCACCTTCGGCGGCCCGCTCGTCAAGGTCGCGGCCTTCGGCTACGGCGTCCGCAAGGCGCTCGGCCGCCCGCGCGACGAGCAGCCGAGCGAGCAGGTGCGCCGGACGGTGGTCGTCGGCCGGACCGTGCCGTCCGCGCGACGACGGAAGCAGAAGGGCTGAGCACGATGTTCCGCCGCACGTTCTGGTTCACCGCCGGTGCCGCCGCCGGCATCTGGGCCACCACGAAGGTCAACCAGAAGCTCAAGCAGCTGACCCCCGAGAGCCTCGCCGCGCAGGCCGCGAACAAGGCGATCGAGACCGGACACCGGCTCAAGGACTTCGCCCTCGACGTCCGGGCGGGCATGGTCCAGCGCGAGGCCGAACTCGGCGAGGCGCTCGGCCTGGAGGCCGCGGACGAACCGCTCGGGCGGGAGCTCCCCGCTCCGCGCCGCCCCGCCGCGCTCGACCCGCGGGCGAAAAGCAGCAAGCACGCGTACCCCACGATCACGTACAACCGGAATGAGGACCACTGATGGAGTCGGCTGAAATCCGCCGCCGCTGGCTGAGCTTCTTCGAGGAGCGCGGGCACACCGTCGTCCCTTCGGCGTCGCTCATCGCGGACGACCCGACTCTGCTGCTCGTCCCGGCCGGCATGGTGCCGTTCAAGCCCTACTTCCTGGGTGAGGTCAAGCCGCCCTTCCCGCGCGCCGCGAGCGTGCAGAAGTGCGTGCGCACGCCGGACATCGAAGAGGTCGGCAAGACCACCCGGCACGGCACGTTCTTCCAGATGTGCGGCAACTTCTCCTTCGGCGACTACTTCAAGGAAGACGCCATCAAGCTCGCCTGGGAGCTGCTGACCTCCTCGGTGGAGCACGGCGGCTACGGGCTGGACCCGGAGAAGCTCTGGATCACCGTCTACGAGCAGGACGACGAGGCCGAGCGCATCTGGCGCGACGTCGTCGGCGTCCCCGCCGAGCGCATCCAGCGCCTGGGCATGGGCCCCAACTTCTGGTCCATGGGCGTCCCGGGTCCCTGCGGGCCCTGCTCCGAGATCAACTACGACCGCGGCCCCGACTTCGGCGTCGAGGGCGGCCCGGCCGTCAACGACGAGCGGTACGTGGAGATCTGGAACCTGGTCTTCATGCAGTACGAGCGCGGTGAGGGCTCCGGCAAGGAGGACTTCCCGATCCTCGGCGACCTGCCGGCCAAGAACATCGACACGGGCCTCGGCCTGGAGCGCCTGGCGATGATCCTCCAGGGCGTCCAGAACATGTACGAGACGGACACCCTCCAGGTCGTCATCGACAAGGCCACCGCCCTCACCGGCGTCGCCTACGGCAAGGCCCACGACAGCGACGTCTCGCTGCGCGTGGTCGCCGACCACATGCGCACCTCCGTCATGCTCATCGGCGACGGCGTCACCCCCGGCAACGAGGGCCGCGGCTACGTGCTGCGCCGGCTGTTGCGCCGCATCGTCCGTTCCGCCCGGCTGCTCGGCGTGCACGAGCCGGTGCTGGGCACGTTCGCCGAGGTGGTGCGTGACGCGATGGCTCCCGCCTACCCGGAGCTCGTCACCGACTTCGAGCGGATCTCCGCGATCGTGCGGGCCGAGGAGGACGCCTTCCTGGCGACCCTGACCGCCGGCTCCCGAATCTTCGACACCGCCGTGGCGGCCACGAAGCAGTCGGGCGGCAGCCAGCTTCCCGGTGACCGCGCGTTCCAGTTGCACGACACCTACGGTTTCCCGATCGACCTGACCCTGGAGATGGCGTCCGAGGCCGGCCTGACGGTCG
>NZ_DATCVQ010000565.1:0-20342 GCF_036566765.1 Streptomyces sp. | reverse complement strand
CACCGACGTGCGATGCCCAACCCCGTCGGCCTCACGGACGTGCCGGTAACCCCACTCGGACGCGTCGAGTTCGTCGGAGAACGTCTTGCCGTCCCCGCACGTGCAGGACGCAACGTGGAGGCGGTACTCGAACTCCTCCAGCGCCCGGCGCGCTCCGCCTTCCCAGGTGATGTCGCCGTTCTCCAGCAGGTCCTTGATGGCCCGGCTGATCCCGCGCGGAGCCGACCGGTCGAGGATCGCTTGAGCGACGTGCTCTTTCACCTGCCGCTCGAACAGGTCCTGGTCGTACTTCATGACGCTGTCGCGGTCACTGGTGAGCTTCTCCGCCCAGTAGTGCGGGTTGATGTGGATCGAGCCGTCCTCCCAGATGCCGGAGCGGAAGAACTCGAACATGTCTGTCAGCCGCCGAAAGGCGTAGCTGTCGCCGTCGCCCTGGAAGATGAGGGCGCCTGGCACGGTGATCAGGTCGAACCAGTAGGCGCCCTGCTTGGGCTGCCTGAACCGCAGGTGCCGGTACAGGCCGTAGTCGTGCAGGACGGTCATCTCGTGCTGGGCGGTCTCGCGTGCGAACCGCTCGGCGATCGGATCCACGGCGCGGCTCATGCGGCATCTCCCGTCCCGGCCTGCTCGTCGTCTCCGGCGAGTACGGCCATCTGCTCCGGAGTCAGCGCCGCGAGAGCGTCGTCCACTTCGTAGACCAGGGCAGCGAACTGCTCGGCGGCCAGCGTTGAGGCAGCGGCGTTCCAGCGGAACAGGGCTCGGGCGGCGGCCAGGAACTCCAGGGAGGCGACGTACGGCGACTTCTCGCCCTCGACGACGAGCGCCCAGAAGCGGCGGACCACCTCAGAGTCGCCCGGCCCGTCCCACCTGGTGACATCCAGGCTCAGGACGTTGCGCTCAGCGGTCACGGTCAGTGCAGCCTCAAGGACGTCCATCCACCCGCCGACGCCTTCACAGACGGCGGCTGCGACCGCCTCGGGGGTGATCTCGGTCATGCGGCACCGCCGAACAGGTGGTTGGCCAGGGCGAGCTTGTGCTCCATCTCGGTGGCCGGACGGATCGTCGGCTGGCGCTGCCCATACTCGTCGGCAGCGCTGAGGGTCAGGAACAGCTCGACCGCCTCCTCAGCGTCCAGCAGCCCAGATCGGCGGTCAGAGCCAGGAGCGATCGGGGCACGCTCGCCGTCCACCTCCACCACCCACTGGCCGTGGCCGGTAGAGCGCGGCATGAGGGTCAGGTCTTCGTCGAGCAGACAGTCCTCAAGGTCGGCGGCCTGGCCCGGCGGCCCGTCGTCGGCGCCGTCGGGGTCCTGCTCCTGCCACGCCTTGAGGGCGCGAGCCACAGCCTCACGGCGGAGCTGGTACGGGGACTTCTCGCGGGTGTCGGGGGTCTCGATGCTCATGCGGAGCGCTCCAGGTTGGTGTCGTAGGGGTGGCGGCGGTAGTCGGCGAACGGGATCAGCTCGTCGGCCGCCGTCGGGGCCGGGGTCAATGCCGGCGTGCGGACCCGCGAGAAGTCGTCGGCGGCGGGCTGTGGCGCGCTCGGGTTCAGGTTGAAGAGGCGGCGGCGGTGGCGGCCCTTGTGGCGGGCGAACGGCGCCGCAGGCAGCGCCTCTAAGTGGCGGCCGGTCACGACGCCATCCCCTTCGATCCGTCGGGGCCGTCGTGGGCCGTCTCGATCCGCTCCAGGAGCATCGCTGCGGTGTTCAGCCCCACCGGCTCGGCCTCCGGCGACTCCTTGTCCTTCGGGTTGCACAGGTAGCCCTTGTCCAGTAGCTCCCGCTCTTTGTGCGTCCACCGGCCGTCGCCGCGCTGAACGACGATCAGTCCGCAGGTGCGGCACGACGGCGGGTTCACCGGCAGGGCGGCGGGAGGCAGGTCTGCGGACGCTTCGACGTCCTTCATCGCCTGCCGTAGTTCGGCGATGTGCTGCTTGCGGTCGCCGATCCGCGCGTGGAGCTGGTTCATCCGCTCCTGGAGGTCGGTGATCTCGTCGCTGGCCAGCTTGATCTCCGGTTCCACGACGGCGCGGAAGAGTTCCACGACGGCGGGCCGGTAGGCGATGCGGCTGTCGAAAACGCTGGTGTTGCTCATTGCTGGTGGCTCCTGGTGCGTTGTGGATCTGATTGCGGAGGCGCGTGCTCGCCCCCGAGCGGTGAGCACGCCGAAAGAGGAGGTCTAGGAAGGGGAGGGGCTGGAGTCGGGCGCCTGGACGGTGCGCGCCCAGTTGCTGTGCTCGCCGTCGTGGTTCTCGTACTCGCCGCAGAACTCGCCGGGCTGGTCCGCGTTCGGGAAGCCGCACGGCTGAGGGCCGGTCGGCGGTTCGGCGATGCTGCTGCACGCGTCGCAGTAGCACTGACTATCGGCCATCAGGAATCACCTTCCAGCACGCCATTCGGACCGCGACTGGCCTTGCGCCGCGCCTCTTCCTCGGTGAGGTCGCTGTGGAACAGATCAGCGGCGGTCGCTTCGGTCACCACGCCGTCCTCGATGCGGACGGCCGGGATGTTGGCGAGGTCTCCGCCGGCGAAGAACTTCTTCATCCCGTGGGCGAACAGGTCGCTCATGTTCGACATGAACTCCTTGCCCCACGGGCTGTCAGCGATGAAGAGCATCAGCCGGTCGTGGGAGATGAGCCAGTCGCCGTAGTCGGAGGTGCGTCGCCCTCCGGCATCAGGCTTGGCCTCGGGGTTGTCGACGTTGAACCACAGCTTGAGGTCGCAGTAGTCGTCGAGGCAGTTCCAGCCGAGAATGCCGTCTTCCTCGTCGTTCTCTCGCTGCTCCCGCAACGCCCACAGGTGTTCCTTGTCGGCCCACTTGCAGGCGTCCCAGACGGTCACGCCGAGCGCGTCGGCGACTTCGGAGATGAGGAGGTACTTCTTGTCCTTGCCCTCGAAGTGGACAGGGGCGGAGCCGAACCCGGCGAGGTCGATCATGTGGCCGGGTGTGGCGGGCTTGATCTCGGTGTAGGTGGCGAACCTCTCCAGCGCTGCGACCGCTCGGGCGACCTGCTCATCTGGCCCGTAGTCGCACAGGTTGTCGTCGTTGCGGGCGACGATCGCGGCGGCGAACCTCTCGAAGTGCGAGCTCACGACTCACCGCCGAGAGGAAGCTCAGGCCAGCCGGGAGGGTCCATCGGCAGGGCCCGCTGGGCGGCCATCTCCAGTCGGAGTTTGGTGGACTCGTAAAGCCTGTAGATCGGCTCGACCGCGTGCTCGAACACTTCGTAGGTGCCGTTCTTCTTCAGCCAGAACAGGTGGCTGTAGTCCGCCGCCGGGCGTCCGTCCTGTCGGAGAACAGCCCCCTGCCGCAGGACGCGCGTGAGGTCGCTGACCGCGACGTTCACGCCGAAGTTCTGCCTCAGCAGAACGCGCACATCAACCAGCGGATAGGTTGTCGGCTCCCTCAACTCGGGCAGGGGTCGAGCCGCCTCGAGCATCTGCCGGGCCTCGGCTTCTCGGGTTCTGATCGCGAAGTAGACGCGGGCGTGTGCCACGGCCAGTTTCGTGTCGTCGCCCGCCATGGCCGTCAGGTAGGCGCCGAACCGTGAGAGCCGGTAGTCGCATCGCTCCTGCTCACCCAGGTTCCCCGCATGGGCAATCTGGTTGACCTGCACGAACGCGGCCTCGGCGGCGGATGCTCCGTGCACCAAAGCGAGTGAAGCCTTCGCCTTCTTGATCACCGTCTCGAAGCGTGCCCACCGGCTGTAGTCCATGAGCGGCTGAAGCTCACGGCCCAGCCAGTACTCGCCGTCGGCGTCTTCGTGGCGGATCGCGTCGAATGGGGATGCGCCTTCGTCGGGAGTCCCGACCAGGGTTAACGTCATTTGCGATCTCCAGAGCTTGGATTGGATAGGCCCCACCCGCCCCCGAGCGGGTAGGGAAGATCAGGGATGGTGGAGGTCAGAGGGAGAGCCGTGCTCGAACTCGGCACGGCGGGCAAGGTCCACGGACTGTGTGCCAGTGCATCCCGAACAAGCGCCGCAGGCCGGACCCTCGGGAGGGTTGGTGGTGCACCCGACCGCGCCGGCCAGGCAGTCGTGGCCCACAGGCTTGGTCTCGCGACACCATGGGCAGAACCGCATGTCCTGGACCGGCAGGGAGGAGGCGAAGTTCAGGGCGGCGATTAGTAGGCTGTCGTCCGCTTCGCTGACCAGGCCGCATCCTGTGCACACGATCCGGCCCTCGCCGGAGGCGTGCGGGTGGACCTGCTTGCAGCCGTTGCAGAACACGTCGATGACGCTCATGACGCCTCCTCGACTGCGCAGACGACGCTCCTGCACCCGCACACCAGCAGCCCGTCGCGGGCACCAGCCCAGCCGCAGCAGTCGGCGTGGCCGAACCGGTCCAGCACCTCGGCGACCGCGCCGCCACCCGTCAGCAGGTCCCACGGACCGCACACGATGACCGGAAGCAGAGCGCCCGGCGTGCACGCCGCCTCGGGCGCGGCACGCCACCCGCCGAAGTTGTCGAGCAGCACCCAGCCGTGCTGGTAGTGCTGCACGGGAATCTCGTACGGGTGCGCCTTGCCGTGGAGAACCTTCAACCCGAGCCGGGCAGCATCGTCGGGGGCCACGTTGTCAATGAAGTCGTGGCAGGCGACGCACCCACGCAACAAATTCGAGGCCGTGTTCGACGTCGTGTTCTTCGGCCCGACACCGCCTGACCCTTTGCCGCGTCGGTGCGCCGACTCAACAGCCGGCGCAGTGCCGAAGCACTTCAGGCCGATCTCGCACAGCCCCTCCGACCGGACCTTCGCAAGGTCGATCGCGGTCTTCGGCGCGGTCTTGGGCCTCCCCTTCCGCCCATTCTTCTTGGGCGGGTTGGCCCCTCGCTTGAAGCCGTTCCCTCGCGGCATCTCCGTCTTGCGCTGGAACGACGTCTTGTTCACCATCGGGGTGTTCCGCTCCAGGCCCTTGCGCCTCTTCGGCGCGCCGCTGCGCTTCACGGCTGACCGCCGAGCGACTTCATCTCATCGCGGGCAGTCGCCGAGATGGTGCGGGCCGAGTCCTGGTCATCCGATAGCGCCCACAACGCCTTCTCGCACGCCTTGACCTTCCGCTCGGCCACGTCAGCGTCGAAACGGGCGTCCGCGGCGGCGAGGAGGGCGATCTGTCGGCGTTCGTCCATCGGCCGGTGTTCGGCTTCGAGGAAGGCCCGCGCGAACACAACTTCGGCCTTCTTCTTCGCCTCGGCCGACTCGTCGTTGAGCTTCTCGAACTCTTTGATCTTCGCCTTGTGGAGACGGCTGATGTGGATGATGATCCCCGCGGCGGTGTTCGGCGTGATGTCCACGCGCGGGTACTCCATGTCCCAGTGGTCCGTCACGACTGCTCACCCGCTTCGATAGCGGGGCGGATCAGGTCCGTGATCACCAGCTCTGTGGACTGCCAGGCGGCGGCGATCCGGTCGCGGCCGTTCGGCTTGCCCTTCTTCGCTGGCTCAAAGGTGAGGGCAAACGCGCCAGTCGGCTCACCCTTGGTGACCTTGCTGATCTGCACGAGTTCGCCGGTTGTCTCGTTCGCCAGCTGGCCGTCCTCGTCGAGTTCGGTGAGGACCTTCGCCCGATAGGCAGGTCGGATCTTCTTGCCGACCAGGTCAGGGTGTAGCTTGCGGACGTAGGCGATCACGTCGGGCCGAGTGAGCGCGGACGGCGAGACGGCGAGCTCGATCTCCTCCGGCTTGTTCGCCTCCACCCACGCCAGCAGCGCGTCCTCGTCGGTCGTGACGGTGTCCTGACCCGCCTTGATAGAGATCTTCCCGACCACATCACCGGACGGGAGCTTCACTTCGAGCTGCGGAAAACCAGCCTTCCGCAGCTTCGCGAACTCGGGCTCGGCCTCCGCTCGGGCGTCGGCGAGCGCCTTGTTCACACGCTTCGACAAGGCGTCCAGAGCGGCGACGCGCAGCGGCGCATCAGGCGGCGGCGTCATCGCTGGCCTCCCCCGCCATCGCCTGCCGCAGCGCCTCAGCGAGCGCGGCGGCGGGGTCTTCGGACTTCGTCAGCGGGTCGAGCTTCTCGATGAGCAGTTGCGCCTGCGCGTTGTTCAGCTCCTTGGTGGCCGACACGTGGACGCCGATCAGGGCGCCGATCGTCATGAGGATCTCGTCGCGGCCGGCCAGGCCGAGCGTGGCGTACTGGGCCGATAGCCGGGACAGCAGAGCCTTGGTGATGGGCCGCTCGCCCGGCTCCGGCTGCTTCGGCCAGCCCTGCTCATCCGGCGGCCCGAACGGCTGCCGGTCGGCCTCGCGGTTTCGGACGTCCAGCGAGGTGGCGATGCCCTTCTTGGTGTCCGCAGCGAATGCCGCCACCAGGGCGCGACCCCACGCGGACGTCTCGGCGTTCATCAGCTCGGAATCGCGGGTGAAGTTCGTCTTGCCGGGGAACGGTTCCCACGCGACGCCGATGCCGGGACGCTGGTCGTCGGGGGTGCGGTAGAACGCCGCAGTGTAGACGATGAACGCCTTCTCCCCGATTGTCTCGATCCGGTACGGCGCGGCAGGGTCGAACGGCTGCAGCACGCCGTCGGGGTACTTCTTGCGCGCCTCGACGATGCGGGCCGCGACCTCGTTGTAGTTCGAGTCGATCGCCATCAGGCGTTATCTCCCTCGTCGTTGGGGGCGGTGTCGTAGTCGGCTCTGCTGAGCTCGTAGTCCTGCTCGGCTTCGTCACCGATCGGGTCGCCACCTCGTACGGTCGGCTTGCTCACGCTCTCGGCTAGGTCGTCGCCCCCGTGGGCGGCCAGCGGTGCGGGTTCGAGGACGTCGATCTCTCGGTCGCCTCGCCGGTGCAGGTAAACGTGATGGCCCTCAGGGGTGAGCGCCTCGCACCTCAACGCCGCGCAGCCTGGGTCGCCGCAGGGGGCAGGGTCGGTGATCAGCGTGAGCGGTAGCGCCCACGTCTTGTCGTGGGCCAGGAGCCGTACGAGGACGCCCCGAAGGTGGATCGTGTCGCCCACGTGCGACTCGGCGAAGGTCGTCATGACGCAGCCTGCTCGCCGAGCACGTGCTGGGCGTACGCCTTCAACCGGAGCCCGCCGAGCTGGACTGCGACCGCTTTCAACGCGCAGTCCAGATGCTTGTGGGAGCCGCGAAGCGTCTCCGGGGACCGCCCGGCGCTTCCGTACGCGGTCACCGCATACACGCCGTCCGGGCTCGTCTTCGGCGAGTGGATCGTCACCGTGAAGCCGTGGAAGTGCAGCGCCTCCATGGACTGGCGGACGCCGCCGTGGTCTGTGATGTGGCGGATCCGCTGGCTGATGTCGAGCGTCATGCCGCCCACCTCTGGTGCGCTTCCTGCTGGGCGGCGACGCCGCGCATCCACTCGACGACGTGGACGCACGTGGGCCGCTCGTCCTGCAGCCAGAACGCGACATGGTTGGCGAGCATCTCGCCGTCCCACGGCTCCGCCCGGTCGTCGTCCATCCGGTAGCCGCGCGACGCGACCAGCACCCACAGGGCCGCGAACCCTGCCTGGTAGCCCTCGCTGTCGGCGATGTGCTCGGGCGGGTCCGTCCACACGTCCGGCTCCAAGCCGAGGCTCTCCGCCACCGCGCCGGCCGGGCACAGTTCGCCGTGCTCGCCGCGGTAGGCGTCCAGGGCCAGGCCGCGTACCTCTATGAGGTCGGCGGCGTCATTGATGAGGTCGCCGAGGGCGGTCACAGTTCACGCTCGGGACGCTGCTCGATCATCTCGACGACGCTCGTGAACACGTCGGGCGTCTCGCGCTTCATCCACTCGAAGAACTCGACCTGCTTGAGCACCTGGCGTGCACTGGTGGGTATCTTGTTCATGACTTGCCTGCTCTCTCTTCTGAGATGTCTCTGAGCGGGTGGGTCTCGCGAGGTCCGACGACCAGGCAGGGGTCGGGCCTCGCGGCATGTTCAGGAGCTGGCGGCCTGGACGCCGAGACGGAACCTCGCCCGCTCGGCCTTCCGCTCGGCGGCGCTGCGGCGGATCGCGGCCACACCCTCACGACGGGCGGCGGCCTCCTGCGACTGGTGGAGCCACTTCTTGTAGGCGCGGCGCTTCTGACGCGGAGTCAGTTCCCTGCGCCCCGTCTGGGTGAGGTAGTGGTGCTTGCGGGCGGCGTCATCGAGCACGGTGAGCTCCTACGTACGGAGGGATAGGGGCGGGGGTCCGCTTGGCGCCGTCGAGCGCTTCGAGCCGCGTGATCGCGGCGAGCAGGCCGGCACAGGCGTACGTCTCTTCGTCCAGGAGATGGAGGCCGGGAACCAGAACCGTCATGACGCGCTTCCGATCCGCTTCCCCTTAGCCACGAGGGGGCGCACGTTGCTCCCAGAGATGGGGGCGGGCTGCGGCTGGCGAGTGCGGCGAGGCGTGGACTGAGGCGGCTTGACCGCCTTCGCGCGCTGCGGGCTCGCCTGGTTCGGCGTCGAGGGCGTGTCCTTGGGCCAGCGCGCCGGAAGAGCGATGATCGCCGCGATCATCTCGTCGGTGAACCGGTACTCCCTCAGGGCCCTCGTTGAGGGCCACAAGCCCTTCGCGGCCATTCGTACGACGGCCCGAGGCTTGCAGTTGAACAGTTCTGCCAGGCAGTGCTTGGTGTGCAGCATCTTGCCGCACTGGCAGTAGGTAGCAGTACTCATGAGCGCTCTCCAGTGCGATAGAGCGCTCTTACCTGAAAGTAATAGATGCGCGGGCGGACCATCAGGCAGACTCCGCCTTGATGTCTTCCACGGGGGTCAGGAGATCGTCAAGGCAGATGTCGAGAGCCTTCACGAAAGCCGCAAGCACCTGCGGCTGAGGCATGTTCTTGCCGGTCTCCGCCCTGATCACCTGGAATCTGGAGACGGGCGTGCCCTGGCGAGTGCACAGCAGTGCGAGATCTTCTTGCTTGTAGCCAGCACGCTCCCGGGCGACACGTAAGCGACGACCCTCGAAGGGGAGGCTGAGCGATGTTCGAGCCATGGACGCACATTAGCGCTCATGAAGGAACGGGCGCAATAGAGCGCCCATGATCTCTTGAGCGCGAAGATCAGCTCTGGCATCTTCAGGTGCCTGATCTGCACATGTGCGCTAAAGTGCACTCAGAATCACTCAACAATGGAGCTCCGATGGCGACACAGGATGAGGCGAGAGGCCGCCTAGCCGCTGAAATGGAGAGGCGGAGAGTGGCACTCCGCATGCAGTGGGACGAAGTCGCAAAAACCGCCGACATGTCTCCAGCCCACCTACGACGTATCCGCAAGAACGAAACGTCGATCACCCCGCTGATGGGTGCCGGCCTGGAAGCAGCCCTGCAATGGAGAGCTGGCAGCGTCGAAGCGATCCTCCTGGGTGGTACGCCGACGCCCATCAGACCGGCGGGCAGTCTCCCGGCACTCACAGCACAGGCCGAGGGAGCAGTCACGCAGCCCGAAGCGGATGACGAACCAGACTCGCCCATCGCGCCTTACCTGAAGGGCATCCTAGAAAGGGTTGATCAGAGACTGGCGGAGATGAACGAGCGCATCGCTGAGCAGAACCGCGAGATCAAGGAGTTGCGGCGAGAGCGGCGACCTGACGAAGAGGATCGCCGACGCAAGGGCGCATAGCGGAAGATCTCCGCAAGCGCCACTAAAAGTAACAGAACGGTTACATTCGGATTTTGGGTGTAGACCCAAACTCTGGCAAGAGCGTCAATAAAGTCCCGACAGCCTTACTGCACGAGGGACCAACCCGCACATCTCCCAGCACCGGAGGGCGGACGTGACGTCCCGCACCAACAGCAGCACCAGCGGCCCCGACGACCCAGGAGGAGGTGACGGCAACGGCGCCTCCTCCAGCCAGCGCACACTGATCGCCCACGCGATCAAAGCCTCACGCACCACCCGCCAAGAGCGGGACATGATGCGTGAAGCCATCAGCGGCCTGGACCGTATTGGGAAACTGCACGAGCAGTCCGAAAATCCCAATATCCCGCCGCAGCGCTTCGTTGAAGAACTGCGGCGGCCGGTTCGCGCCCGGCGCAGAACGATCGTCGTCATGGTGGACGGTGACCGCGTCCCGATCCTGCTCAACCCGCAAGGCAAGGCCGACCCCGACCGTGAGCAGTGGCTGTGGGACTACGTCCGCGCCCTCGTGCGCGAGGGGGCCGCAGGATGAGCACGCATCGCCGAGACAACGTCGAACCGATCCCCCTCCGCTTAGACATGCCGCCGGAGATCGCCGTACTCGCCCTCCCCCGGAAGGAGGGCGAGGCACCGACCGTCATCCTCAACACAGCCGAGCAGAACCAGCGGGCCACCTACAGCCTGTTCAGAATCGACGCTCTCGTAGCCGCCGCCCTCGCCTGGATGGCGGAGCGACTCGCACACTGGGCCCGCGACCACCAGATGGCAGCCGCCACCATCACCGCAGCAGCCACCTCGGCGGCAGTCGCCACCGGCGCGAACATAGCTCTAGACGGCGACCGCCCGCCAGCGGCATTACCGCAGCAGGCGATCACCATCGTGACCACGCGGGTGGAACCAGTCCTCGCCCCGACGCCGAGGCCAATACGAACCACCGTCACGGCCAAACCGTCGCCGAGGCCTGAGGGCCTGGCGGACCCCACGCAGCCGCCCATCATCCGCACCAGCCAGGCCGAGCCGAGCGTCAAGCCCACCTCCAAGCCGACTGTGCGGCGAACTCCCAAGCCCACGCCCAAGCCGAGCGCTAGGCAGTCGACCGCATTCAGCGAGCCGACCACGCTTGCGCAGGAGGTTTCCGCGACCAGGACCCCTGCGGCGCCGGCCCCTTCGCCTGAACGGCCAGCCGCTACCCCGCCGCCTGCGGCGGAGGAGGAGCCTGCATCGACCACGGCGGCGGCCAGAGGCTGCGCCGTCCGCGTCGATCTGGACCCGCTGCTCGACCTGTGCGTGCTTTCCTAGAACCCCTGACCCCCACACTCCCAAGGACCCCTCATGGGCTATGGCGAGAAACGCGGCAAGTTCTTCCGAGCCCGCTGGCGAGGACCCACCGGCGACCTTGAAAGCATGTCTGGCTTCCTCACGAAGAAGGCTGCGGACACCTACGCCAACGACCAGGAAGCCGCCATCCGCGCGGGCCGATACGTCGACCCGCGCGCCGGCCAGATCACCCTCCTGGATTGGGTCAACATCTGGTATCCCGCCCAGGATCTGGAATTGACCACGCTGGAGACGTACCGGTCGCTGCTGGAGAACATCGTGCTTCCGGAGTTCGGCGAGCGCAGCCTGGCCTCGTTGGCTGCCGAGGAGATCGCCGCGTGGGAGAAGGATCTGGTCAGCAGCAAGAGGTGTTCCGCCCGGACTGCGAAAGACGCTCGCTCCGTGCTGGGCACGGCGCTGGGGGCGGCGATCCCGGCCCGCATTCAGGTCAATCCCGCCGAGCGCAAACGCGCCACCGGGAAGAAGGCCACTCGGCGCGTCCAGCGTGTCATGCAGGCGCGTAAGGCGTGGGCCACCCCGCTGGAGGCGCTGCTGATGGCCGAGCGAGTAGCGGCCATGAGTGGAGAGGAGAACGACTTCATCAAGCTCGTGTTCATCGCCTACACCGGCGTCCGCTGGTCGGAGGCGGTCGGCCTGGATCCCAGGTGCGTGCGCGGCGACACGATCGACCTGGACTGGAAGCTGTACGAACTGAACGGCCGCTTCTACCGCGGCCACCCGAAGGACGGCAGCATCCGCCCCATTGATGCGCCACCGTTCCTCAGTGCGCTGCTGGGGCGGCAGGAAGTTCGTACGTGCACGTGCCGCACCGACGCTGAAGAGCCGTACTGCAGTGGCGGCAGATACGTCTTCCTCGGGCCTGGGGGCGGCCACGCCAGGCGTAGCGACTTCGCTCGACGCTTCTTCCGGCCCGCAGCCGATGGCTGGTACGCCGCCCGCGGCGGCAAGTCGGCCAGGGTGGCGGCGCCTGTTCTCGCCGACGCGGCCACCTCATGGCCGGGGAGGGTCATCAACCCTCCTTGGCCGGCGGGCGTCGACAGTTATCCGCGAGGCCGCGGCGTACCGCTCTTGGCTGCGGACGTGCCCGTCGCGAACTGGCTGCCCATCATGAAGGATCTGACGCCGCACGGTCTGCGACACAGCCATGAGACGTGGATGGCCGAGGACCGCATCGCGGACGCTCTGCGGGACGAGCGCATGGGGCACATCGGCGACGGCAGCATGCGGGCCCACTACACGCACGTGTCAGATCAGATGCGCGGGGAGCTCGTCGACGCCTTGCAGAAGCGGTGGGAGCAGTCGCTCGCCGACCGGGCCGCGCTAGAGCGGCATTGGGATCAGCGAGTGCCGTCGTCGGTTCCGTTGCTGAACGAGTTGCTTGAGCCGTATCGGGATGGCGTGGTTACCGCTATCGGGTCGGCGAGGCCTCGCCGGGCTCTTCAACCAGCGCGACGGGAGCGCGTGAGGATGATCTCTGCGAGACGGTAACTCGCAGGGCTCGCTCCCATTTCGCTCCCACAATCGGACATCGATCAAACAGAAGAGGCCGTTTCCCGGCTGGGAAACGGCCTCTGACCTGCGGTGGAGATGAGGGGATTCGAACCCCTGACCCCTTCGATGCGAACGAGGTGGAGACGCAAATTCGACCTGGTCTTTCCTGGCGTTTCCCCAGGTCCGAACGGGCTTGGCGTACAACCTGCGGCCACCTGCGACCACTTGAAACCATATGATCCACTCCCATTTTCGCTCCCACTCCTCCCCTCCACTTTTCCCTATCTGTATAGGTTATTTCTGACCGACCTTAATGACTCTTGCATAACGCAATAAGTAACTACTTCCACTTGCGGCGCTCGTGACGCATTATGTGACGGTCCCGTCACCGTGGGGAAGCGCGGGGCAAAGGTCACATAGCGACAGGGGGGACCCTAGAAATGGCCGCAGCATCCCAAACAGCCCAAATCGTCCTACACCGTCCATCACCCGAGCGATCCGCACTGGAGCAGACCTACCCCGCCTACCACATCCAGGAACGGCCGACCGGCATGTGGTCCGCAGTCCGGGCAGCCGCCCCCACTCGCCGGCAGGCCGAAGCCGGACTCCACCAGTACATCGTGCAACCCGGCGCGCGGGCTCTGGCGGCCGTCCTCGCGCAGCAACTGGAGATCGCCCACCGGTTTCGCGGCTGACCAATCACGGCTGCGGCCGGTCCTCTGGCGGTATGACGAACGTGCCCATCGACCGGCGCACCACGACCAATCCCTCCTCGGCCAGCGCCGCAATCACGTGCAGGGCAGTGTTTCTGCCGATGTCGTACTGCTGCATGAGCCTGGGGATGCCGGGGATCGTGGTGCGTGGCGGAAACTCGCCGTCCAGGATGCGCTGGCGTAGATCGTCCGCGACCTCTTCCCAGCGATGCCGCGGCTGCCACTTGATCATGGAAAGACGCTAGTGGGACCAGGCAGACCCCATCACACCGGGCATTACCCCGGACTACCCAGGCAGTCTGGGGACGTCCCAGGACTACCCAGAACCACCTGGAGAATGCTTATGCGTGAGTGATACACATATGGACGTGGCGGCGGGAAGCAGTCCCTCGCAAGGGCTGTCGGGCCCCGCCGCCACGCCTACACCTGGATACGCGACAAGCCGCGATCCGGATGCCTGGAGTGCCCCCCAGCGCCGACTACACGCCGGACAGGTAGGCCTACCGGACCCTCCTGAGGGAAAGCATTCCACCCCAGGCGCACCCGATCCACCCAGACGCGAAAAAAACTCATACCCTGAGACACGGGAAGCTTGACAAGAGCAACGGCTCTGTGGATGCCGGAAAGTGCAGAGCTTCGCAGCGTCGGGCCGAAGGCCCGCGGATCTCGGCCTTGTCGGCTCGCAGGACCTACATGTCTGCGTCGTCCTGGCGTTGCACGAACGTGCCGACGCCCTTCACTGAGTAGACGACTCCTTCTTCGCGGAGCCGGTTCAGCACCTTCTGCGCGGTGTTCGGTGCGATGCCGAACTCCTGGACCATCTCGTGCTGCGACGGGACCTGAGCGTCGGGCGGGTAGGTGCCGTCCGCGATGCGGCCCTTGATGACCTCTGCCACCTGGGCCCATTTGGCCGCGTTCGCCCTCCACTCGATCATCACAGGTGCACCGTAAGCACCCATGATCGCCCGCGCACACTCACGGTAGTTCAAGGTTGCGCATGGTTAACCACGGCTATGTCGTCTACTGTGGCGGTTACATAGCTCGGCCCCCGCCTGGCGCAGGAACGCCTGACGAGGGCCTTGATCGGACGGTGGAGGTCCGACCCGTGACAGAGCCTAGTAATCCAGCGGCAACCGGTGAAGTCGTGCCCGATCTACTCGGCTACACGACCTGGTTCGCGAACGGCAGCTACCACGCCCGGTTCAAGGCCCCGCTCCCCCAAGCTGCGGTCGCCGCCGGCTGCCTGGAGGAGGTGACCGCGGCCACCAACGAAGGTCTAACTGCGGCAGCTACACGCAACCGCGTCCGCATCACCGTCTGGCTGACAGGGCGTTGGGCCGAGCTCCGAGAAACCCAGGAGCAGCGCGCAAGGCGAGGCCGGTCATGACCCCGAGCGAGGCCGTCGCGGCGGCTGCACGGCCAGTCGCCAGGCCGAAGCCGGTCCCCGTGCCGTGGTTCAAGCGCCCACATGATCTCCCGTACCGTACGGGAGATCCGGCATGACCAGGCTCCCCAGCGGTTGGCGAGTACCCGATGCCAATCTGTGGACTGGCGAACTCGTGCCCTATCAGCTCACGTTCGCCTGGAATCCCGTGGCCCTGGACGTCCAACTCTCCTACCTGGATCCGTCCGACGAGGACTGGATGTTCGACGTGCTGTGGGCGCGCCACGGCCAGGACCGGTCCGGGCATCACAAGTGGCGGGCCGTCAACGCCCTGCGGCAACGGACCATGATGGTCGAGCATCGCTGCATGGTGTGCAGCAAGCCTGCCGCCGAGCCGGGCGGGCGGATCCCGTGGCTCTTCCACACCGACCCCGAAACAACCGGCGACGGCGCACGGCTGACGAACCTGCCGCCCACCTGCTGGGAGTGCATCCCGGAGGCGCTCGACACCTGCCCACCCCTGCGCCGGCGCTCGCGGGTCTGCACCGCGGCCGGCAGCCGAGCGTTCGGCTTCGTGGTCGACCTGTACTCCCCCGGAGACGACGAGACAGCCGTCAGGGTGGAGCGCGACGTCATGCTCACACGGTCGTCCTCGCTGCTGCGTTGCGCGCTGGCCAAACAGCTGTGGGTCGCGCTGGACGACCTACAGGAAGCGGCCCGCCCCTAGAGCAGCCCGGCCTTCGCCGACCGGAGGGGACGAGCGAGGGCCGGGCCTCCATCTGAACCGCGCGCTACACCTCTCTGTCCGAACATCACCATGTCCTGATCTTGTCGGACTCCCCGACCCAGCAGATCGTGGTGAGCGTCAGTGGCTTGACGACGGCGAGGGAGACAGGCCATGGGCAGAGACGACTCGATGGACGCTGTCCTAGCCCGCACAGACCACGTCTGGCCCGACGTCTACCAAGCGCTCAAGGATGGCATCAAGACCGCCATCGACCTGCACGACTTCATCGGGTGGGACTACCGCGACGACTCACACCTGTACAAGCACATGATCCGCCGCACTGCCGTGCTGGCCATCAAGGCTCATAAACCCGACCTCAATCCGGAGGCGGAGGAAGACGAGCCAACCCTGCGGATGAGCGGCATAATCCTGACCCTCAAAGAAGACCTCGTCAAGGTATGGCATGTCACCCCAGCCGAGATCTCCGCGCCCACCACGCGGGCCAAGCGAAGCTTCATCAACCAGCCGCACAGCCGGCACTTCCAGGCGGGCCTCTACGACGAGGTACGTGACGTCGTCAGCCATTTCCGCCGCCCGGAAGAACTCAACAAGTTGATCCTTCGCTGGACCGTCGTGGATCACTGCATCAGTCGCTTCGATCTGATCCGACCTACCGGGGCGAAGAAGAAGCACATCGTCTTCGAGTGGAGCGACGACCTGTTAGAGCGGTACCAACTGCGCTAGGTAGGCAGCAGCGATGTCGTCCTGTCGCTTGGCTCTCGGCCACCGCTCGCCTATCGGATCGCTCGCCTCTGCCTCGCGTACCCGATCAAAGAGCCGTTCCGGCGTCTCTGATCCGAGAAGGTCGAGCGCGTCAGCGAACGAGCCAAGCCCGAACTCGATGAACCTGGTCGCGCCATCGGACAACAGGGCAACCCGCCGGACCTCGTCACAGGGGAAGGAGCCGGTTAGCGCCTCATACGCTGCGGCAGGGTCGTTGGACGCGATGGGGTAGCCGCCGACTCGCTTGTTCCGCATGCGCCGCTGGTTCTCGACGAAAGCTACGCGCGCGGCCTGGTGCTCGGGCGTCCCGGTCGGCAGCGCCGCCATCGCCCGATAGAGGTCGGCGCCTACCGCGTCGATCCGCTTGTCTGAGATGACGATGATCTCGCCGTTCGCATCGGCAACGAACGTTGAGTCGCCGAGCACCAGGTACTCCAAAAGATCATTAATGCGGCGAACCATGACAACCGTGCTCGAGGGAGTGCCGGGATTATTCAAGTCGCACCACACGCCGTGTGACTCCGCCACCGCGTCCAGGGCCAGCGCGAGCGCGGTCGTCAGAGGGGTGGAAGGGTTGCGTATGTTGAACATGAGGTGGTCGCCAAGCTGGTTCACGTACCACGGAGTGCCGTGGTTACAGCCAGTCGGAAGCTCTGACGGTCCACCGGCGCCGTCCAGGAGCACGGCTCTGGCCGAGGTGCTGTTGACCGCGGCGGCCACGTAGTCCTCGTTCAGCTTGTCGTCGCGGCCTGGGCGTGTGTCGAGGTACACGGCACTCCTTCAACGCTTGGTGTGGACGTACACCTCTGAGACCAGTTCGGCGCTCAGGATGTCCTTGCCGTTCGCGGACGCCGTGGTCTTCACCACCGCAGACCAGAGGTTGCGGTGAGCCTCTTCCCAAAGGCTTGCCACGTTGTTAATGAAGTACTCGACTGCGCCGGCCGTACCGGCTCCGTGCGCGCCACCGAGGTACAAAAAGCCGCCTTCGCCGTCAGGTCGGCGGATCCGCCCGATGTGGGCGTAGCAGGTCCGAGGCTCGTCCGTGTCGGGTTCCTCTTCGTCGAAGTCAGACCGGTATTCGACTCCCTTTCTCGTGTCGACCAGCAGCCAGTTCCGGGTGTCGCCAACCCTGTGCCATTTGATGGCAGGGTCAGCTGTGATCGCCTGGGCGATCAGCGGGGAGATGCGCGGGCCCACGAGCACGGCCAGATTGTCGCGGTTCAAGTCGATGTAGCCCATCTCCGGGATACGGTCCACCTCCGTTTCGAGCCCCAGCTCCCGAGCAAGCCGATCCAACTTGGTGACGGCGTCGTGCGTCGTCGCTAACACAGACGGGCGCGCGTGCTGGTCCTCACGCTTCTCCACGACCGCCACCGTCAACAGGGCGCCTGCTCGCGGCTTTGGGACCAGCAGCGCCCTCTCCGGGCCAGGGCCGGTCGTGACGAGTTTGTTGAGCCGCGATCGCGTCACACCGAGCTCCCGAGCGATGTCGGCCTGACTCAGCCCGGCTCGGAGCATCTCGTCGATAGCCTCCCGCCGGATGCCCGCCAGTTCGTCAACCTGGCCCGCGAGCCGCGCCTGCTCAACAGCCACCGCTCGGGCTCGTTCGGCCGGGTCCTCTATGCGCCGGATGCGCTCGACCTCCGCGTTCTCCACAGCATGACCACCTCCTTCTATCTCTCAGCCCTGCGAACGTAAACGGGGGGTGACAATCCATGCGTACGTACCTGTTGACGATATCCCCCGTGTGTGGGTACCGTCCATGACGTAAGTACGTTAACGCGGGTTGACACCGATGGGTAGTAGCCCGCGCTGACAGCAAGACCGCTCCAAAGCAAAACGGACTCGTCCGGTGCTACCAACACCGGACGAGCCCTTGATCTCGCGTCCTGATCTACGCAGGAGGAGACCCATGGGCCATCTTTCCATGGCCGGTGAAGTGGCTGATCACTGCGGGGTAGCTAAGTGCCGCCCGAGTGCCGCTGGGCCGCTCTGCTGCGTATCTCTGCCGATCGCCTGCATCCGCGATGCCGTCGCGATCTCTCCAGACATGCAAAAGGCGGCCCTCATCCGCCAAGACCTGGGCCGCCCGCATGTCCTCTGCCCCGCAAGAGACGGAAGGACTGGTTCCAACTATGACACAGCCGCTACCGGACTACATCACGGTCTCGACGGTCGAGTTGCTGGGCATCGCCCAGGATGCTGCGGCGCTGCTTCACCGGATCGCCGACGCAACCGACGGGCGCGCCACCCTCATCACCTCTCCCACCCTGAGGTCACTGCCCGCTGGCGTGGCGGACTTCGCCTCCTACCGTGCTCGTCGTCTGGCGGTGTCGTGATGATGACGACCGCTACCCGCCACGAGTACGTAGAGCGCGGCCACAGCCCTTCCTGGCCCGGAGGCGAGAAGCTGTCCGTCCGAGCCGCCTACGACAGGATCCTCGCCGACCAGACCGGGACGCGTGTTGACCCGTGCTGCTCGGACCGCAGCTGCTCCTGCAAGCGGGGGTCGTGATGGCGACCGCCACCCTGACCCCCCACGACCGGGCCGACTCGTTCGCCGCTCTCTGGCTGGCGCTCGACCCGGCCGACGCGCACGCACGCTTCGCCGCCGCCGTGGGCCTGCTGGCCCTCGTCGACGAGGAGCTGGCCGCCGCTCGCGAGTTCGTGGATGGCGCCGTTGAACGAGCTCTGACTGAAGCGTCCACGGAAAGCGAGGCCATCCGATGACCGCGATCGACCCGTTCACCACTCCGGTCGAAGCCGAGCGCGAGGCCCGCGCCAACCAGGCCGAGTCTCTGCTGGCGAACGCGGCCCACGAGGACCGCTTCTTCGACTGCTACGGCACCCAGCCCTCGACGCTGCGCAAGGATGAGGCCGCGACCGCGTTGTACGCCGCGCAGGCCGCGACCGCGCACGCCCTCCTGTCGGTCCGCGACGAACTCGCCGACATCGCCGGGACGCTGCGGCTGCTCGCGAAGACGCCCGCCGCGATTCAGTGGCTGGCCGACCACGTGACCGCCGAAGGCGCGCTGCTCCAGAAGGAGCTCGAAGACACCCGCGGCGAGGTCATCGGTCTGCGCTCCAGCGTCGAGGCGGCCGGCCAGCCCATCGCAAGCGCGATTGGGGACCTCACCGCCGCCGTGGACGCCTTCGGCCAGGCCGCCGAGCCTCGCCCGCGCTGGTGGCAGTGGCGGATCCGCCGCGCACTGCGAGCAGCTGCCGAGCCGCAGGAGACCGCCCAGTGAAGCCCGCCCGGCTACCGCTGCCCCCGCAGCTCCATCGCGGTGGCCGGGCCTCCGGTCCCCGTCCCGGGTTGGGGTCGCTCCAGACCCTGGCCATCCCGTCCGGGACGGGGACACCCCCACTTCGAACCGATCAAGCCAACCAACCGAAGGAGATCGAAATGAACGAAAACCCGTGCCCCGGCCACGTCGTCACATGCGGCTCGTGCCAAGGCTCTGGACGTGACCACCTCGTCCCGCTTATCGACGCGTGCAAGATCTGCGAGGGCGTCGGAAGCGTGCTGCTGACGCCCAAGTCGAGCTGACGATCCGTGAGCCTCCCGGTCCGCTTCCCCTGGCCGGGCGGTTCACGAATCACCAGCCGGCACCCCCGAAGGAACCCCATGAGCACCGGCACCAGCGAGGAGGCCCACATGTTCGAGACCCCTCACTTCGACTACTACGGCGACCTCACGACCGGCGACCGCATCGACCTTGACGAGCCGCCTCACCACTGCGGCGAGGAGATGGAAGTCCGGGAGGACTCCACCGGCGCCCTGCTGGTCTGCGTCAACGGCGACTACGAGATCACCACCGACAAGGACGGCGCCCTCACCGAGCCGCCCTACATCACCCGCTGACACAACGAACGGACCCCAGTCATGGACTTCGCCCCGTACCTGCCGCCCGCCTGGGTGGTGTGGGTCATTGGCGGCGCCTGCTCGATCGTCCTTACCTTCTTCACCGTCCGCGCCGCTCTCGACGGAATCAGGCACGCTATAGCGGCCGTCCGCCGCCGCAACGCCCCCAAGAACAACGCCAGCCGTCGGCCGACCGAGCTTGAAGACGTCCTCACATGGGTGATGGCCGGAATCGCGACCAGCGTGTCCGCGTCCGGCATGTGGAAGTTCGCCGGCGAGGTCCTCAAGCTCGACGGCTTCTGGCGGGTGCTGTTCTTCGCGTTCATCGAAGGCGCCATCGTCATCTCCGCCCTGCGGGCCCGCCGCAGCATGCGCGAGAACTACACCGCTGGCGTCGACGGCATCGCCGTGTGGGCGCTCGCCGCCCTGACTGCCGTCCTGGCCACCATGGACGCCGCAAGCGGCGGC
>NZ_DATCVQ010000564.1:0-3712 GCF_036566765.1 Streptomyces sp. | reverse complement strand
ACGCAGATATTCACCGGCTCCTTACCGGACAGCTGTAGACCTTTGGCGCCCCTCCCGTCACTCTTGCCGTCGATGTGCCAGCGGGGCACTTGAGTGGGAGACGAGGGGCCAGTGACACCGATCAGCCGCAGAGGGTTCGTGGGAATCGGCGCCGGGCTGGTGGCGGGAGCGGCCCTGCCCCCGGCCCTGCCGACGACGGCGGCCGCGGCCGCAGCGACCGGCACCATCACCGATGTGAAGCACGTGGTGATCCTCATGCAGGAGAACCGCAGCTTCGACCACTACTTCGGCAAGCTGAAGGGTGTCCGCGGCTTCGGCGACCGCGCCGCCGGCAACATCCCGGGCGGCTGGGGCACCTTCAACCAGCCCAACTGGGGCGGCCGTCAGTACCCGTGGAAGCTGTCCGCCACCCCGGCGGCCGGCGGTGCCGACAGCGAGACCCTCGCCCAGTGCACCGGCGACCTCCCGCACAGCTGGACCTCGCAGCACGCCGCCTGGAACAAGGGCCGGATGGACAACTGGGTCTTCGCCGTCGGCAAGACCCACTCACTCGGCTATCTGGAGCGGGGCGACATACCCTTCCACTACGGGCTCGCCGACAACTACACGGTCTGCGACGCCTACTTCTGCTCAACGCTCAGCGCGACCGGCCCGAACCGCACCTTCCTGTGGAGCGGCAAGGTCGACGCGGGCAGCAAGGACGGCGGCGAGGAGTCCGGGCTGACCTGGGAGACGTACGCGGAGGCCCTGCAGCGGGCCGGCATGACCTGGAAGGTCTACCAGAACGCCCAGGACAACTACGGGGACAACGGGCTCGCCTACTTCAAGAAGTTCACCGACGCCAAGCCCGGCGACCCCCTGTGGGACCGGGGCATGGCCTCGGTCCCGAAGATCACCGGCTCCACCCCGGACGACATCGCCGCTGCCATCCGAGCCGACGTCGTCGCCGGAACCCTCCCGCAGGTCTCGTGGGTCGTGGCGAACGAGGCCTTCTCGGAGCACCCCTACGCCCCGCCCGGCGACGGTGCGCACTTCGTGGACCTGGTCTACCGGGCGCTCGCCGCGAACCCGGAGGTCTTCGACTCCACCGTCCTGTTCCTCAACTACGACGAGAACGACGGCTTCTTCGACCACGTCGCGCCGCCGGTCGCCCCGCCGGGCACCCCAGGCGAGTACATCGACGGCACCCCGATCGGGCTCGGCTTCCGCGTCCCGATGATCGTGATGTCCCCGTGGACCCGCGGAGGCTGGGTGAGCTCCGAGGTCTTCGACCACACCTCGGTCCTGCGGTTCATGGAGAAGTGGACGGCCGCCCTCGGCACCCCTGCCACGTGTCCGAACATCAGCGAGTGGCGCCGCAAGGTGACCGGCGACCTGACCGGCGTCTTCGACTTCGCTCACCCGGTCTACGGGGTTCCCGCGGGCCTCCCGTCCACCGCGAAGGTGATCGGCCAGTCGACCTGCGGCCCGCTGCCCAACCCGGCGCCGCAGGACAACGCCCTCCCGGCGCAGGAGTCCGGCACCCGCCCGGCGCGGGCCCTTCCGTACCAGGTCAACGGCAACCTGGACCGCTTGGAGTTCGGCGCCGCAGGAAAGATCCTGGCCTGGTTCTCGATGACCAACCAGGGTGCGGAGGCGAAGCAGGCGGCACACTTCTCGATCCACCCCCACCAGTACCGGGACACTGCGGCCTGGCAGTACACGGTGGACCCGGGCGCGACGTCGACCGACTACTTCAACATCGGGCTCGGCTACGGATCCGGCAAGTACGACATCTCGATGTACGGCCCGAACCGCTTCCTGCGCCGCTTCCTCGGCGACGCCACGAAGCCGGGCAAGGACCTGGAAGCGGCGGCCCGCTTCGCGGTCGAGCCGGGCACGGGCAAGACGGCCGTCTACTTCAAGATGACCAACACGTCCGCGGCGGCCGTCACCTTCACGATCCGCTCCAACGCCTACCGCACCGACGGCCCGTGGACCTACACGGTCCCGGCGAACTCCTCCCGCGAGGACTACTTCAACGCGGTTGCGTACACCAACGGCTGGTACGACTTCACGGTCCTGGCCGGCTCGGACGGCACCTGGTCCCGCCGCTACACCGGCCACATCGAGTCGGGCGCGCCCAGCGTCTCCGGCTGACGACGGCTTCAGCACGTCCCCGGTGCACTTCGCGCGGCTGCACGACCACTCCCGTGGGCGACGAACCGCCCGCCCTCGTTGCGGTTCTTGAAGCTCTCGCCCCGTCGTCAGGGCTCAGTCGCAGCCGTGGGTGCCCAGCGGTGGGGACGTTAGTCGAGAAGGCGTCGGAGAGGAGCTTCGCCTCAGAGGCATCCCTTCGTCCGAGCTTCGCCTGGGCCTGGGCGTTGATGGCCCGAGCGGCGGCTCCAACCGGCTCAAGGAAGCGGCCGCTGCTCCACAGACCAGCGACGCTGCCCCAGACCCGGGGGTGGAGTGCCGCAGCGTCGAGTTGCGGTGCACCGCTGCCGAGGTTCTCCACCAGCTCTTCCTCGGCTTCCAGATGGGCTATGGCGCGGGTGGCCGCTTCCCGGTGTCGCCACAGGGGCTGCTTCCTCGGTTCCTCCCACTCGGCGGTCCGCCAGCCGGGGATCACCCGGTCCAGGATCTGTTCAACGAACCGTGCTCTTCTCCCCGCACGAGCTGGCTGTCGGGCTGGTCGCCCTCTATAGGAACGCCGCGTCTCCGCCCTACCGGGAGATGGTGCAGCGGGCCGGAGGAGATCACACGCTGGCGCTCAGCAGCATCTCCCGCATCGTCAACCGGAGGGCGCTCCCGGTGACGGAGCGGCAGATGGCGGCCTTCCTGCAAAGATGCGGCGTGCGACCTGGCACCAAGCAGCACGATGCCTGGCTCGCGGCCTGGTCCAGAACTAAGACCGTGTCCTATGTGGTGAGGCGGTCGTTGAGCCCATCATGGGGCGGGGTACATGGAGTTGGATTGTTCCGGACGGGTTGCGGGAGATCGCCGAGCCGCTGATCCCACCGTCGAAGACGCGTCCGCAGGGCGGGGGAACGCAGGACACGCCTGATGAGACGCTGTTTGCCGCGATCATCTACGTGCTGGTGAGCGGCTGTTCCTGGCGCGCGTTGCCGCCGTGCTTCGGGATATCGAAGTCGACCGCGCACCGCCGGTTCGCGATCTGGTGCCGGGCAGGTGTGTGGGGCCGGCTGCACGAGGCGATCCTGCACCGCCTCGACGACGCCGGCCTGCTTGACCTCTCCCGAGCGGTCCTCGACTCCGCCCACGTGAGGGCGAAAAAGGGGGCGAACTCACAGGTCCGAGTCCCGTGGACCGGGGCAAGCCGGGTTCCAAGATGCACGTCCTGTCGGAGGCGAACGGACTGCCCCTCGTCGTCGGCGTCTCCGCGGCAAACACCCACGACAGCCTCGCGCTGAAGCCCATGGTCACGGGTCACCAAACGAGACACGACCCCTACAACGGGCACCACTTCAAACCTCAGCGTCTGCACGCCGACAAGGCCTACGACGTTCCTCACCTGCGGAAATGGCTACGTGGCAAACGCATCGGCGTCCGGATCGCCCGCAAGGGCATCGAGTCCAGCCAACGTCTCGGCCGCCGAAGGTGGGTGATCGAGCGGACGATGTCGTGGCTGACCGGCTACCGCAGACTCAACCACCGCTACGAACGACACCCCCGTAACTACCTCGCCTTTCTCGGGCTCGCCGCAGCCCTG
>NZ_DATCVQ010000563.1:0-15709 GCF_036566765.1 Streptomyces sp. | reverse complement strand
GCTGAACAACATCGCCGCCGCCAAGGACCGCCCGCTCGTCATCGTCGTCAACGACAACGAGCGCTCCTACGCCCCGACCATCGGCGGCCTCGCCAACCACCTGGCGACCCTGCGCACCACCGACGGCTACGAACGCTTCCTCGCCCGCGGCAAGGACATCCTGGAGCGCACCCCGGTCGTCGGGAAGCCGCTCTACGAGACCCTGCACGGCGCCAAGAAGGGCCTGAAGGACTTCATCGCCCCGCAGGGCATGTTCGAGGACCTCGGCCTGAAGTACGTCGGCCCGATCGACGGCCACGACATCGAGGCCCTGGAGTCCGCGCTCACCCGCGCCAAGCGCTTCGGCGGCCCCGTCATCGTCCACTGCATCACCCAGAAGGGCCGCGGCTACCAGCCCGCGCTCGCCGACGAGGCCGACCGCTTCCACGCCGTCGGCAAGATCCACCCGGACTCCGGGCTGCCGATCTCCTCGTCCGGCGCCGACTGGACCGGCGTCTTCGCCGACGAGATGGTCGAGCTCGGCAAGGAGCGCGAGGACATCGTCGCGATCACCGCCGCGATGCTCCAGCCGGTCGGCCTGGACAGGTTCGCCAAGGCCTTCCCGGAGCGGGTGTACGACGTCGGCATCGCCGAGCAGCACGCCGCGGTCTCCGCGGCCGGCCTCGCCACCGGCGGCCTGCACCCCGTCTTCGCGGTCTACGCGACCTTCCTCAACCGCGCCTTCGACCAGGTCCTGATGGACGTGGCGCTGCACAAGTGCGGCGTCACCTTCGTCCTCGACCGGGCCGGCGTCACCGGTACTGACGGCGCGTCGCACAACGGCATGTGGGACATGTCGATCCTCCAGGTCGTGCCCGGCCTGCGGCTCGCCGCCCCGCGCGACGCCGAGCAGGTCCGCGCCCAGCTGCGCGAGGCCGTCGAGGTCACCGACGCCCCCACCGTCGTCCGCTTCTCCAAGGGCGCCGTCGGCCCGGCCGTCCCGGCCGTGCGCCGCGTCGGCGGCATGGACGTGCTCCGCGAGCCCGGCAGCGACACGCCGGACGTGCTGCTGGTCTCCGTCGGCGCGCTCGCGCCGATGTGCCTGGAGATCGCCGATCTCCTCGACAAGCAGGGCATCTCCACCACCGTCGTCGACCCCCGCTGGGTCAAGCCGGTCGACGAGGCCCTCGCCCCGCTGGCCGAGGGCCACCGGGTCGTCGTCACCGTCGAGGACAACAGCCGCGTCGGCGGCGTCGGCTCGGCCGTCGCCCAGGCCCTGCGCGACGCGGGCGTGGACGTGCCGCTGCGCGACTTCGGCATCCCGCCGCGCTTCCTCGACCACGCCTCGCGCGCCGAGGTGCTGGCCGAGATCGGGCTGACCGCCCCGGACATCGCCCGCCAGGTGACCGGGCTCGTCTCGCGGCTCGACGGCCGGTACGAGGACAACGCCGAGACCCCCGCCGCGGAGCCCGCGCGCGACTGATCCTGCGACGGCAGTGCCGTACCGCGCATTGGGCCGGTCGGACCATCTTCGGGTGGTCCGTACCGGCCCATTCGTGTGAATCGGCGTCCTTCGGCGCGCGCGGCCCCGGTCCTGTCTCGATCATGGGCATACGGCCATGGGTACGGAGGTACGCCGGTGAGCGTGGACCAGCAGTCGAACGGGAACCAGTCACTGTTCCGGACCAAGACGGTCGAGCAGTCGATCAGAGACACCGAAGAGCCCGAGCACGCACTCAAGAAATCCCTGTCCGCCTGGGATCTGACGGTCTTCGGCGTCGGCGTCATCATCGGCACCGGCATCTTCGTGCTCACCGGCAAGGTGGCCAAGGAGAACGCCGGACCCGCCACCGCGCTGGCCTTCGTCGCCGCCGGCATCGTCTGCGCGCTGGCGGCCCTGTGCTACGCGGAGTTCGCCTCCACGGTCCCGGTGGCCGGGTCGGCGTACACCTTCGCGTACGCCTCCATCGGCGAGCTGCCGGCCTGGATCATCGGCTGGGACCTGGTCCTCGAGTTCGCGCTGGGCACGGCGGTGGTCGCGGTCGGCTGGTCCGGCTACGTGCGGTCCCTGATGGACAACGTGGACTGGACGCTGCCGGCCTCGCTGCAAGGACCGGACGCGCCGGGCGGCAGCTTCGACATCCTGGCCTTCCTGCTGGTCCTGGTGATCACCGTGGTTCTCGTCCTCGGCATGAAGCTGTCCGCCCGGATCACCGCGCTGGTCGTCGCGATCAAGGTCACAGTCGTGATGATCGTGATCATCGCGGGCCTGTTCTTCATCGTGGGCGACAACTACAAGCCGTTCATCCCGGACGCGGTGACCCCGCCGGGCGGGGCCGGCTGGGAGGACTCCCCGATGGTCCAGCTGATCTTCGGGTACGAGCCCACCAACTTCGGCGTGATGGGCATCTTCACCGCCGCCTCCATCGTCTTCTTCGCCTTCATCGGCTTCGACGTGGTGGCCACCGCCGCCGAGGAGACCAAGCTGCCGCAGCGCGACATGCCCCGCGGCATCCTCGGCTCGCTCCTCATCTGCACCGTGCTGTACGTGGCCGTCGCCCTCGTCGTCACCGGCATGCAGCACTACACGAAACTGTCCGTCAGCGCCCCGCTCGCCGACGCGTTCAAATCCGTCGGGCACCCCTTCTACGCGGGCGTGATCAGCTTCGGCGCCGCGATCGGCCTGACCACCGTCTGTCTGATCCTGCTGCTCGGCCAGACCCGGGTGTTCTTCGCGATGAGCCGTGACGGGCTGCTGCCGCGGTTCTTCTCCGTCACGCACCCGAAGTTCAAGACCCCGTACCGGCCGACCATCCTGCTCGGCGTGATCATCGCCATCGTGGCCGGCTTCACCAGCATCAACGAGCTGGCGACGCTGGTGAACATCGGCACCCTGTTCGCCTTCGTGATGGTCGCCGCCGGCGTGATCGTGCTCCGCCGCACCCGCCCCGACCTGCACCGCGCCTTCCGCACCCCGTGGGTGCCGGCGCTGCCGATCGTCTCCATCGCCGCGTCGCTCTGGCTGATGCTGAACCTGCCGGGCGAGACCTGGCTCCGCTTCGGCGTGTGGATGCTCATCGGCATCGTCGTGTACTTCCTGTACGGCCGAGGCCACAGCCGGCTGGGCAAGCTGGGCGAGGACGCGGTGTACTAGGGCCTGTCCGTCACCGATCTCGTACGGCGCGCGGGCCCACGCACCGCGCGCCGTGCCGTTCCACCCGCTCCCGCAGCTCCCGGTCGGCCGTGACCACGACGCACGGTCGGCCGTCCGTTTCCCGGGCCGCCAGCGCCGCCAGCTCCACGATCAGGTCGTCGCCGCTGCCCGTCGCGGACTCCACCCGTACCCCCGGCACCGACTCCACGCCGCGCGCCGCGCCCTCCACGACGAGCACCAGCTCCAGCGGACCGGGCAGTTCGGGGAAGCCCTCGGCCGTATGGCCGGCGAGCCGGTCGCGCAGCCGCTCGGCCGCGCCGCGCCGGTCCCGCCACCAGCCGTCGGGAACGGAACCGACGACGTTCGCGCCGTCGACGACGATCATGGGGCGGATCGGCTCGCGCATGCCGCCAATGTTATTGTCGCCAGGATTTCAAGGCAGTCAGGGAAGGTGGTCGGCAGACCATGGCGGTGTGGTCCGCGCGCAGGTCACAGGGGCGCAAATCCGAGCAGAAGCGCTCCGGCTCCGTGCCGGGAGGCGCCGTCGACGCGCGCTCCGCGAACCTGAAGGCCGGGGTCCCGACGGAGACCTCGCTCCCGGCCACCGTGAACTGGCTGCTCCGCGGCAAGGACGGCCGGCTCACCGCGTACGTCCCCGTCGACGGCGGCGTCCTGCGCTGGACCGAGACCGAGCCCGGCGGACCGCGGTGGGGCGCCCCCGACGTGCTGGCGGCGCCCGGACTGGTGCCCTATCTCTCGATCGTGCAGAGCTCTGAGGGCTACGTGTTCCTCACCGGCCTGCGCCGCCTGCCGGGCGCGGACGGGCTGCTCGACGTGGACGTCGTGTACGGCGTCCAGTACCAGACCGGTCGCCCGTTGCGCGACTGGCACCCGCTGGCCAGCCCGTACACGGTGCCCCGGGTCAAGCACTTCGCCGCCGAGATGGGCGTGCCGGTCACCTTCGTCGACGCGGCCGGGTCGCTGCACGTGTTCCTGCGCAACGCGGGCGGCGGCGTCAGCGCGCGCAGCCAGAACCCGGTGCGCTGGCAGCCCAAGTGGGCCGACCTGAAGGGCAGCGACGTCACCGGCGAGGTCGCCGCCACCGCCAACGAGGCGGGCCTCGTCGACGTGTTCGCGCCGAGCGCCGAGCATGTGCTGCGCTGGAGCCAGGACGCGGCGGGCGCGGTGTTCCCCCGGCTCGACGAGGACCTGACCGCCGCGGTCGCCGACGGCACCTTCACCGCGCTGCGCACCGGCTCCGACACCGTGACGCGCTACTGGCGCGACGCCCACTCCGGCGAGGTCCTGGCCTGGCGCCCGGGCGCCGGCCCGCGCTCGCTCGGCGGCGCGTCGGGCACCGGCCCGGTCGCCCTGCTGCGCACCCCGGTCGACGGCGTCGACTGCACGCTGCTGGCCCAGCGCGACGCCTCGGGCCGCATCGCCCTGGCCGCGTACCCGACGGAGCAGGAGGACGCCGGCCTCACCTGGACCGCGACCGGCCCCGCCGTCACGGGCGCCCCGGCGCTCGCGCTCGACGGCCGCGGCCGGATCGTCCTCGCGGCGGTCGGCGAGGACGGCGAGCTGCTGGTGACGCGCCAGAAGGACGAGTCGGGCCTGGCGCTCGAGGAGTGGGCGCGCGTCTGACGCGTACGACGGACGAACCTACGAGGCCCCGGAACTCCAGGAGTTCCGGGGCCTCGTGCGTGTGGCGGGTCCGATCAGCCGCCCGTGGCAGGGGACTTCTTCGCGGAGGCGGGGATCTCCGCGTCCTCCCGGATGGCCTTCCACAGCTGCGTGGCGTTGGGCTCGGCGGAGACGACGCGGTTGGGGTCCTTCTTGTCGTACGCGACCGGCAGCATGATCGTCTCCATGTTCTGCGGGTCGACGCCGTTCATGCTCCGGGCGAACTCGCTCAGCGCCTTGAGGGAAGCGAGCGAGGAGTCGGTGGTGAGCGCCTTCGTCGCCGAGCTGGCGATCTTGTAGCTCTTGGTCGGACTGCCCAGCAGGTCCTGCTTCTTGACCTCGCTCAGCAGGGCTGTCAGGAACTGCTGCTGGAGGCCGATGCGGCCGAGGTCGCTGCCGTCGCCGATGCCGTGCCGGGTGCGCACGTACGCGAGCGACTGGGTGCCGTCGAGCTTCTGCGGGCCGGCCTGAAGGTCGAGGCCGCTCGCGCCGTCCTTGATCGGCTGCTTCACGTCGACGGTGACGCCGCCGATGGCGTCGACCAGGTCCTTGAACCCGGCGAAGTCGATCTCCAGGTAGTGGTCGAGCCGGACCCCGGACATGGCCTCGACGGTCTTCACCACGCAGGCCGGACCGTGCTGCGCGTACACGGAGTTGAACATGACCCGCTTCGCGGAGGGCACGGCCTCGCCGTCGGACTTCGCGCACTCGGGCCGGGTGACCAGGGTGTCGCGCGGGATGCTGACGGCCGTGGCCTGCGTGCGGCCCTCGGGGATGTGCACGACGAGCGCGGTGTCCGAACGGGCCCCGCTGACGTTCCCTCCGGCCAGCTCCCCGTTGGCCCCGGCCCGCGAGTCGGAGCCGAGCACCAGCAGGTTCTGCCCGCGGGTCGGAAGCTTCTGCGGCCGGTTGTCACCGAGCGCCTTGTCGAGGTCGACGCCCTTGATGTTGCTGTCGAGGCTGCTGTACATCCAGTACAGCCCGCCCCCGGCCGCGAGCACCAGCACGAGCAGCACCAGCAGGACGATCCGCCCGGTCCGCCGCGGCTTGCGCGCACGTCCGCGGGACGCGGAGTCCCCGCGGGCGCTCCGGGTTTCAGGCGTGCGTATGTCCTGGCTCATGGTGCGTGAGTCCTCGAATCTGATGGCCCGATGGGGCGTCGGGGAACCCTGTACCCCCCCGGGGCTCAGGATCCGCAGGCTCCTGTAGATCGTGCAGTATAGGCAGAGCCTCATACGGGGGTACGACCCCGAGAACTGACCTCCTGCGCTGATCCCATGAAAAGGCCGGTGGCCCGCACACCCTCGGGTGTGCGGGCCACCGGCTTCACGCGTGCGCTCGCGGCCTTACGCCGGGATGCTCGCCACGCCCCGTGCCAGGAACGGCTTGCCGTTCACGCGCTCGGAGACGCCCTCGCGGTCCAGGTACGGCGTGATGCCGCCCAGGTGGAAGGGCCAGCCGGCGCCGGTGATGAGGCACAGGTCGATGTCCTGGGCCTCGGCGACGACGCCCTCCTCCAGCATCAGGCCGATCTCCTGCGCCACCGCGTCCAGGACGCGGTCGCGGACCTGCTCCTCCGTCAGGACGGAGTCGCCCTGCACCAGGAGAGCGGCGACCTCGGGGTCCAGCTCCGGACGGCCAGAGTCGTACTTGTAGAAGCCGCGCTTGCCGGCCTTGACGACGGCAGCCAGGTTCGGGGAGACCGTGAAGCGCTCCGGGAAGGCGCGGTTCAGGGTCTCGGAGACGTGCAGACCGATCGCCGGGCCGACGAGCTCCAGGAGCACCAGCGGCGACATCGGCAGACCGAGCGGCTCGACGGCCTTCTCGGCCGTCTCGACCGAGGTGCCCTCGTCGATGACGTTCTGGATCTCGCCCATGAAGCGGGTCAGGATGCGGTTCACGACGAACGCCGGGGCGTCCTTGGTGAGGACCGCGGTCTTCTTCAGCTTCTTCGCGACACCGAAGGCCGTCGCCAGCGAGGCGTCGTCCGTCTTCTCGCCGCGCACGATCTCCAGGAGCGGGAGGATCGCGACCGGGTTGAAGAAGTGGAAGCCGACCACGCGCTCCGGGTGCTGGAGCTTCGAGGCCATCTCGCTGACCGACAGCGAGGAGGTGTTGGTGGCGAGGATCGCGTGCGCCGGGGCGACCGCCTCGACCTCCGCGAACACCTTCTGCTTGACGGACATCTCCTCGAACACGGCCTCGATGATGAAGTCCGCGTCCGCGAAGCCCGCCGCCTTGTCCAGGACACCGGAGACCAGGCCCTTCAGGCGGTTGGCCTTGTCCTGGTTGATGCGGCCCTTGCCGAGCAGCTTCTCGATCTCGCCGTGGACGTAGCCCACGCCCTTGTCGACGCGCTCCTGGTCGATGTCGGTCAGCACGACCGGCACCTCCAGGCGGCGCAGGAAGAGCAGCGCCAGCTGCGAGGCCATCAGGCCCGCGCCGACGACGCCGACCTTGGTGACCGGACGCGCCAGCGACTTGTCCGGGGCGCCGGCCGGGCGCTTGGCGCGCTTCTGCACCAGGTTGAAGGCGTAGATGCCGGCACGCAGCTCGCCGCCCATGATCAGGTCCGCGAGGGCCTGGTCCTCGGCGTCGAAGCCCTTCTGCAGGTCGCCGTCCTTGGACGCCGCGATGATGTCCAGGGCGCGGTACGCGGCCGGGGCCGCGCCGTGCACCTTGGAGTCGGCGACGAACCGGCCCTTGGCGACGGCCTGGTCCCAGCCCTCGCCGCGGTCGATCTCCGGACGCTCCACCGTCACGGTGCCGTTCAGGACGGAGGCCGTCCAGATCAGCGACTGCTCCAGGAAGTCCGCGCCCTCGAAGAGCGCGTCGGCGATGCCGAGCTCGAAGACCTGCTTGCCCTTGAGCTGACGGTTCTGGTTCAGCGAGTTCTCGATGATGACCTGGACGGCCTTCTCGGCGCCGATCAGGTTCGGCAGGATCGTGCAGCCTCCCCAGCCGGGCACCAGGCCGAGGAAGACCTCGGGCAGCGAGAAGGCGGGCAGCGCCTTCGACACGGTGCGGTAGGTGCAGTGCAGGCCGACCTCGACGCCGCCGCCCATCGCCGCGCCGTTGTAGTACGCGAAGGTGGGCACGGACAGCGCGGACAGACGCTTGAAGACGTCGTGGCCGCCCTTGCCGATGGCGAGCGCGTCGGAGTGCTGCTTGAGCAGCTCGACGCCCTTGAGGTCCGCGCCGACGGCGAAGATGAACGGCTTGCCGGTGACGCCGACGCCGACGATCTCACCGTTCGTGGCCTCGGCCTCGACCTGGTCGATCGCGGTGTTGAGGTTCGCCAGGGACTGCGGACCGAAGGTGGTCGGCTTGGTGTGGTCGAAGCCGTTGTCCAGCGTGATCAGCGCGAACCGGCCCGCACCCGCGGGCAGTTCGAAGTGCCGTACGTGGGCGCTGGTGACGACCTCGTCCGGGAAGAGCTCGGCGGCGCCCTTCAGAAGCTCGGCGGTGGTGCTCACTTGCCCTCCCAGTGGGGGTTTTCCCAGATGACCGTGGCGCCCATGCCGAAGCCGACGCACATGGTGTTGAGGCCGTAACGGACCTGCGGGTTCTCCTCGAACTGGCGGGCCAGCTGCGTCATGAGACGGACGCCGGAGGAGGCGAGCGGGTGACCGTAGGCGATGGCGCCGCCGTACTGGTTGACGCGGGCGTCGTCGTCGGCGATGCCGTAGTGCTCCAGGAAGGCGAGAACCTGGACCGCGAAGGCCTCGTTGATCTCGAAGAGGTCGATGTCCTCGATGGACAGACCGGCCTTGGCGAGGGCCTTCTCGGTCGCCGGGATCGGGCCGTAGCCCATGACCTCGGGCTCGACGCCGGCGAAGGCGTACGAGACGAGGCGCATCTTCACCGGGAGGTTGTTCTCGCGGGCGAAGTCCTCGGAGGCGATGATCGAGGCGGTGGCGCCGTCGTTGAGACCGGCGGCGTTACCGGCGGTGACGTTGCCGTGGACGCGGAACGGCGTCTTCAGGTTCGCCAGCGACTCCAGGGTGGTGCCCGGGCGCATCGGCTCGTCGGCGGTGACCAGGCCCCAGCCGGTCTCGCCGGTGGAGGCGTCGGTGCGGCGGACCGAGATCGGCACCAGGTCCTGCTGGATCTTGCCGTCGGCGTACGCCTTGGCGGCCTTCTCCTGCGAGCGCACGGCGTACTCGTCGGCGCGCTGCTTGGTGATGCTCGGGTAGCGGTCGTGCAGGTTCTCGGCGGTCATGCCCATGAACAGGGCGGACTCGTCGACGAGCTTCTCCGACACGAAGCGCGGGTTCGGGTCGACGCCCTCGCCCATGGGGTGACGGCCCATGTGCTCGACGCCACCGGCGATGACGGCGTCGTACGCGCCGAAGGCGATGGAGCCGGCGACGCTCGTCACGGCCGTGAGGGCGCCGGCGCACATGCGGTCGATCGAGTAGCCCGGGACCGACTGCGGCAGCCCGGCGAGAATGCCGGCGGTGCGGCCGAGGGTCAGACCCTGGTCACCGATCTGCGTGGTCGCGGCGATGGCGACCTCGTCGATCTTCGCGGGGTCGAGGTCCGGGTTGCGTCGCAGCAGCTCCCGGATGGCCTTCACGACGAGATCGTCGGCGCGGGTCTCGTGGTAGATGCCCTTCGGGCCCGCCTTGCCGAACGGGGTGCGGACGCCGTCGACGAAGACGACGTCCCTGACGGTACGAGGCACGATGGCTCTCCTCCAGGGTGCGGGATGGCACTGCTGCGGCACGCGAACTAAGCGCGCGCTTGCTACCCCCATGCTACTTGCGGGTAACCAGGCTGCCCAGCCCCCTGGGCCGGAGCGGCGAAGGTCACACCCCGCGCACCACACCCGAATGTGTGCGCCCCCTCCGTGCGCCCGTCTGATTGGAGGGTTCTGCAACCCGATGGGCCCAGACCGGCGGCCGTGCCGTGCGCGCCGGGCGCACATCGGACCGAGGCTGGCACAACCGGGGCGCGAGGCCCCCGGACCGAGCGCACGGAAAGGGATTCCCATGGCGTCGATCATCACCACGGATCACGAGGTCCCCCACAAGTCCACCGTCCCCGCGAACAAGGACGTCCTCGTCAAGCTCTTCGTGCGGGAGCGGGACGGCACGCCCCTGGGGCTCCTCCCGGAGCGCAAGGCCGTTCTCATGCTGCACGGCCGGAGCGTTCCGACGCTTGCGGCCTTCGATCTCCAGCACACGTCCTACAGCTGGGCGGAGCACCTGGCCAAGGCCGGCTACGACGTCTTCATGATGGACCTCCAGGGCTCCGGACGGTCGCCACGTCCCAAGATGGACGACCCCCGCAATGCCAGCCCCGCCAACCAGAACCTCCTGACGCCGAGGCCGCCGGGATTCATCCCCGGCCCGGCGAACTACAAGTTCCAGCTGAACAACTCGAACAGCGACCGGGACGAGCTGCACACCGTCGTGGAGTACATCCGCAAAACGCGCAACGTGGACAAGGTCGCGTTCGTCGGCTACTCCGCTGGGGCGCTCACGATGGGGCCGTACGCGGTGAACAACCCCACCAAGGTGGAGAGTCTGTTCCTGCTGGCGCCGGTCTTCCCGCCCGACGGCACGTCGACCCCACCGAGCACGCTGCCGCAGCCCGGCTTCCCGATGTTCCTGGGCACGAGGTGGGGTTTGGAGCAGGCGTGGAACAGGGAACTGGGCTGCGATGGTCAGCGCGAACTCGGCATCGTCGAGAAGGCGTGGGCCGCGGTGATGGAGAGTGAACCGGTAGGCAGGACCTGGGGACCGCCGGAGGGCCTCAACCGGATCCGGAACTTCGTCCGGTGGGGCTGGAACAAGACGACGGCGAAGCAGGGCGGTGTCCTCGGCGGAAGCGTGCCCGTCCTGATCGTGTACGGGGAGCACGACGCCACCGTGAACACATCACCGCCCGGCCCCGACCCGGAGCTCAACTTCTCGGTCCCCGCGCTCTACGACGCCATCGACGGCGACCACAAGCTCATGGTCAAGCTGGCCTGCGCGGGCCACACGGTGGTGTGGGAGACGCAGCACAAGAACTTCCACAATCTCTCGAAGCACTGGCTGAAGCACCTCAAGGTCGACGGCAAGACCCACGGCGTCTTCAACATGGACACCGACGGCAACCTCAGCCCCGCGTAGGAAGGAAAAGCCCCCGGCGCCGGGGGCTCTTCCTGCAGGACTACGCGCTCGCTGTCAGCGCCTTCACGAGCAACGGGGTCACCAGTTCCACCTGCCACGGGCGGGCGCCGTATCCGCTCAGCGCCGCCGCGACCGCGTCCGGGGCGCCCGGGGTCGGGGGCTCCCAGCAGACCCGGCGGACCGTGTCCGGGGTGATCAGGTTCTCCTGGGGGAGGTTCAGCTCCTCCGCGAGCGCCGACACCGCGGCGCGCGCCGCCGAGAGCCGGGCCGCGGCCGCCGGGTCCTTGTCCGCCCAGGCGCGCGGCGGGGGCGGGCCCGCGAGCGGCTGGCCGGGCTGGGGGAGCTGCGCGTCGGGGAGGGCCTTCGCCCGGTCCACCGCCGCCTGCCACTGCTCCAGCTGCCGCCGCCCCATCCGGTGCCCGAAGCCGGGCAGCGCGGTCAGCGCCGCCACGTTCACCGGCACCGCGAGGGCCGCCTCGACGATCGCCGCGTCGCTCAGCACCTTGCCCGGCGAGACGTCCCGTCGCTGCGCCACCGCGTCCCGGGCCTCCCACAGCTCGCGCACCACGGCCATCTGCCGGCGGCGGCGGACCTTGTGCATGCCGGAGGTGCGGCGCCACGGGTCCTTGCGGGGCGGAGCGGGCGGGGCCGAGGCGATCGCGTCGAACTCCTGGTGGGCCCAGTCCAGCTTGCCCTGCCGGTCCAGCTCCTTCTCCAGCGCGTCACGCAGGTCGACGAGCAGCTCGACGTCCAGCGCGGCGTACCGGAGCCAGGGCTCGGGCAGCGGGCGGGTGGACCAGTCCACCGCGGAGTGGCCCTTCTCCAGCGCGTAGCCCAGCACGCTCTCGACCATCGCGCCGAGCCCGACCCGCGGGAAGCCCGCGAGCCGGCCGGCCAGCTCGGTGTCGAACAGCGTGGACGGGACCATGCCTATCTCGCGCAGGCAGGGCAGGTCCTGGGTGGCGGCGTGCAGGATCCACTCGACGCCGTCCAGCGCCTCGCCGAGCCCGGACAGGTCCGGGCAGCCGACGGGGTCGATCAGCGCGGTGCCGGCGCCCTCGCGCCGGATCTGCACGAGATAGGCGCGCTGCCCGTAGCGGTAGCCGGACGCCCGCTCGGCGTCCACGGCCACCGGGCCGCGGCCGGCCGCGAAGGCGGCGATGACCTCGCGCAGGGCGTCGTCCGTCTCCACCACCGGTGGAATGCCCTCACGGGGCTCCAGAAGGGGGGTCGGCAGCCCGTTCGCAGGGACATCGTCGTCCGGGGGGCCGCCCCCGGTGGTGCGCAGTGCGGTGTCTGCTGCGGTCTCTTGGGCGTCGGTCACCAGTCAAGGGTATCCGTGAACGGACGCCGCCCGTCGACGGAACGTTCCGTCGACGGGCGCGGCTGCCGGGGCGGGCGTCAGTGGATGATGCCGGTGCGCAGTGCGACGGCGACCATGCCGGCGCGATCGCCCGTGCCGAGCTTGCGCGCGATGCGGGCGAGGTGGCTCTTCACGGTCAGCGCGGACAGGCCCATCGAGACGCCGATGGCCTTGTTGGACTGGCCCTCCGCGACCAGCCGGAGCACCTCGACCTCACGGCCGGAGAGCTCGCGGTAGCCGCCCGGGTGGCTCGGGGCGCCCGGGGGGCGGCGGTGCATACGGGCCGCCGCGGCGCCGATGGGGGCGGTGCCTGGGCGGGTGGGGTGGCCGATGTTGGTACGGGTTCCGGTGACCACGTAGCCCTTCACACCGCCGGCGAGGGCGTTGCGGACGGCGCCGATGTCGTCGGCCGCGGAGAGGGCCAGGCCGTTGGGCCAGCCCGCGGCGCGGGTCTCGGACAGCAGGGTGAGCCCGGAACCGTCGGGCAGGTGGACGTCGGCCACGCAGATGTCGCGCGGGTTGCCGACGCGGGGACGGGCCTCCGCGATGGACGACGCCTCGATGACGTCGCGCACGCCGAGCGCCCACAGGTGGCGGGTGACGGTGGAACGGACGCGCGGGTCGGCCACGACGACCATGGCCGTCGGCTTGTTCGGGCGGTAGGCGACCAGGCTTGCGGGCTGCTCGAGGAGAACGGACACCAGGCCTCCTGGGGGGAGTGCGGGACGGAGCCGGCTCGGGGAAGAAGCCGGGGGGTGGACTCCTGCGTGAGGGGTCACTGACCTCTTCGGCAGCTCGGCCGCCCGCCTTTAGAGAAAGATCACGATTTGGTGAGTAACATTTGGTGCAATTCGGACACGTGATCGATCATCCTACGAGTGACCCGGGTCCCGGACCGCGACCGGCCAGGGTCCCCGAGCAGCGGTGACCCGGCCCCGGACCGGTGCCGCGCCCGTACGGGAGCGCTCCCGTACCCGCGCAGCGAAAGTCGCCGGTCATACCTGCTGCGGCCCCCGTCGCTGCGGCAGCGACACCACGCCCGCGCCCGACGTCGTGCCCGCTCCGCTCTCCGCGCCGCCCTGCCCCGCCGGCGGCAGCCCGGCGATCTGGCACAGCAGGTCGCACCACGCCGCCAGATGCGACGCCGTGTCCGGCGCGCCGCCAAGGCCCTCGCGCGGGGTCCACGAGGCGCGGATCTCGATCTGACTGGCCGGCCGCCGGTCCGCGAGGCCGCCGAAGTAGTGCGACCCGGCCTGCGTGACGGTCCCGCTGGCCTCCCCGTACCCGAGGCCGCGCGCCTCCAGGGCCCCGGTCAACCAGGACCAGCAGACCTCCGGCAACAGCGGGTCGGCCGCCATCTCCGGCTCCAGCTCCGCCCGTACCAACGTCACGAGCCGGAAGTTCCCCTGCCATGCCTCGTGCCCGGCCGGGTCGTGCAGCAGTACCAGACGGCCGTCCGCCAGGTCCTCGTCGCCCGCGACGACCGCCGCCTCCAATGCGTACGCGAACGGCGCCAGGCGCTGCGGCGGGCGGGTCGGGTCGATCTCGAGCTCCGGCCGCAGCCGTGCCGAACGCAAGGCGTCGACCGCCCGCCGGAAGGCGGCCGGCACGGGTTCCCGCCCTGTCTCGCCTGTCCCGTCGGTGCCGTCGGAATGATCGGAAGAATGTCCCTGAGCCGCAGCCATGCGGGGAAGAGTAGGCGGAACGGGGCTCGCGCGCAGGGAGGGACACCCGGCCCGCGCGGGCGGCTTCCCCGCACATGCGAAGATTCTGGGCGTGAGTGCCAACGCAAGCCCCTCGGGCCAGCAGACGAAGACAGACGCCGTCAGTGAATCGGCCTTCCTGAAGGCGTGCCGCCGGGAGCCCGTGCCGCACACCCCGGTCTGGTTCATGCGGCAGGCCGGGCGTTCGCTGCCCGAGTACCTGAAGGTCCGCGAGGGCATCCCCATGCTCGAGTCGTGCATGCGGCCCGAGCTGGTCACCGAGATCACGCTGCAGCCGGTGCGCCGCCACAAGGTGGACGCCGCGATCTACTTCAGCGACATCGTCGTCCCGCTCAAGGCCATCGGCATCGACCTCGACATCAAGCCGGGCGTCGGCCCGGTCGTCGCCGACCCGATCCGCCGCCGCGAAGACCTGGCCCGGCTGCGCGACCTGACCCCCGAGGACGTCTCGTACGTCACCGAGGCCATCGGCATGCTCACCGGGGAGCTCGGCTCGACCCCGCTGATCGGATTCGCGGGCGCGCCTTTCACCCTCGCGAGCTACCTCGTGGAGGGCGGCCCGTCCCGCAACCACGAGCACACCAAGGCGCTCATGTACGGCGACCCGCAGCTGTGGGCCGACCTGCTCGACCGGCTCGCCGAGATCACCTCGGCCTTCCTCAAGGTGCAGATCGAGGCCGGCGCCTCCGCCGTGCAGCTCTTCGACTCCTGGGTGGGCGCGCTCGCCCCGGCCGACTACCGGCGCTCGGTGATGCCCGCCTCCACGAAGGTCTTCGACGCGGTCGCCTCGTACGGCGTGCCGCGCATCCACTTCGGCGTGGGCACCGGCGAGCTGCTCGGCCTCATGGGCGAGGCGGGCGCGGACGTCGTCGGCGTCGACTGGCGCGTCCCGATGGACGAGGCCGCCCGCCGTGTCGGCCCGGGCAAGGCCCTCCAGGGCAACCTGGACCCCGCCGTGCTGTTCTCCACGCCGGAGGCCGTGCAGGCCAAGACGGACGAGGTCCTGGCCGCCGCGAGCGGGCTCGAAGGCCACATCTTCAACCTCGGTCACGGCGTGCTGCCGACGACCGACCCCGACGCGCTGACGCGCCTGGTGGAGTACGTGCACACGCGGACGGCCGTCTGACCGCGACCGCGCACGCAGCGATGCGCCGCCGGGGACCGGCGGCGCATCGCTGCGGGGGTCGTCGCGGGGTCAGAACTCGCAGTTGACGGGCGGGTTGCCGGAGGCGACCCGGCAGAAGTCGAGCCCGGTGCCGCCGTTGGTGCTGCCGGCGTTCGGGCCGACGCTGAGGTAGTCGCCGTCGGCGTTGCCGAGGACCTGGCCGGACCCGGTGGTCCCGGCGTCGGCCTGGACGTAGTCGCTGCCGGCGCCGCCGCTCACGATCCCGCCGACGGCGCCGGTGACGAGGATGAAGTCGTTGCCGCCCAGGCCGTTGACCGAGTCCGTCGGGGCGAGTCCGCCGCAGCGGATGAAGTCGCTGCCCGATGTGCCGTTGACGGTCGTGCCGGAGACGGCTATGCCGTTGACCGTGCACGTGACCGCGGCGTGGGCGGGGGTGCTCAGGGCGAGCGGGGCTATCACGAGGGAGGCGGCGCAGAGCGCTCGCACGGTGTGTCGGATCATGCGATCAGTGACGCACGGTGCAAATTCGCTCGCAAACCGTCACTGGACGATGTGGTC
>NZ_DATCVQ010000562.1:0-18666 GCF_036566765.1 Streptomyces sp. | reverse complement strand
GAGGTTGTCGAAACCCTCGTCGGTGAGCGCCTTGCAGGCCGACGCGATCGAGTAGGCGCCGATGACGTTCGGCGAGCCGGCCTCGTGGCGGGCGGCGCTCTCGTGCCACTCCACGTCCACTCCCCCGTCCTCGCGCCGCGTGACCTTGCGGCTGGCGCCGCCGCCCGCGAGGTAGGGGTCGGCGGCCCGGAGCCAGTCGGCGCGGCCGGCCAGGACGCCCGAGCCGAAGGGGGCGTAGAGCTTGTGGCCGGAGAAGGCGACCCAGTCGACGTCGAGGTCACGGACGCTCAACGGGTGGTGCGGGGCCAGCTGGGCCGCGTCGAGCACGATGCGGGCGCCGTGGGAGTGAGCGGCTGCCGCAAGCTCCCGTACGGGCCACAGCTCGCCCGTGACGTTGGAGGCGCCGGTCACGCAGACCAGGGCCGGGCCCTGGGGGTCGCGGTCGGCGAGGGCCTTCTCCAGGGTCTCGACGGCCTGCCCCGGGGTGCGCGGGGCGTCGAGGTAGGTGACCCGGGCGTCCTTCCACGGCAGCAGCGAGGCGTGGTGCTCGGTCTCGAAGACGAAGACCTGGCAGTCGGCGGGGAGGGCGGCGGCGAGGAGGTTGAGCGAGTCGGTGGTCGACCGGGTGAAGACCAGCTGGTCGTCGTCCCGGCAGTCGAGGAACTCGGTGACGGTCCTGCGGGCGTTCTCGAAGAGGTCGGTCGACAGCTGCGAGAGGTAGCCGGCACCGCGGTGCACGCTGCCGTAGTAGGGCGCGTACGCCGCCACGTCGTCCCAGACCCGCTGGAGGGCGGGGGCGCTGGCCGCGTAGTCGAGGGCCGCGTAGGTGACCTCGCCGCCGGTGACGAGCGGGACGGTGACATCTCGCCCCAGAACGGGCAGCTGGTCACAAATGGTCCGGGCGGGGGCAGCGGTGGAGACAGACATGGGGAACTCCCGTGAAAAGAAAGGTGAGATGGGTGTGCGGAGGCGGGGCTCGGCGCCCTATCGCATTCGCTTGCTCACGGAAGACTCCCTCGAATGACCAGGACCCCTGGTTTCGAGAGGGGCCCGCGCTTGCCGTAGACCTCGCTGCCTACGGCCTGGTCTTCACCCGGGGCACCCCGCCACGGACGGAGGGTTGCCGGACAGTCGGCCGGGGCCTCATGACTGTCACTCATGACCTGGTACAGGAACGTACGTGAAGTGATCGCGGTCCCGCAACCCGTGTCCGGATGACGGGACCGCGATGCCCGCTACGCGTGGCTGGCGGCCACCCAGCGATCCAGGGTGCGCCTGGCGGACCCGGAGTCGATCGACTCGGCGGCCTTCGCCATGGCGGCGCCGATCTGCTCGGCCAGCGTCCCCGGACCCGGGTCCAGCGCCACCAGCGCCGCCGCCGAGTTCAGCAGTACGGCGTCCCGGACCGGGCCCTTCTCGCCGTCCAGCAGCCGCCGCGCGACCTCCGCGTTGTACGACGGGTCCGCGCCCCGCAGTGCCTCCACCGGGACCAGCTCGATGCCCACGTCCCGCGGGTCGAAGCTCTGCTCGGTGACCTTGCCGTCGCGCACGACCCACACCCGGGACGTGGACGTCGTGGTCAGCTCGTCGAAGCCGTCGTCGCCGCGGAAGACGAGGGAGGAGTTGCCCCGCTCGGCCAGGACGCCGGCGATGAGCGGCGCCAGGCGGGGGTCGGCGACGCCCACGGCCTGCGCCTTCACCTTGGCCGGGTTGGTCAGCGGACCGAGCGCGTTGAAGGTGGTCCGGATCCCCAACTGCCCTCGTGCGGCGGCCACATGACGCAGCGCCGGATGGAACTTGATCGCGAAGCAGAAGGTGATCCCGGCCTCCTCGGCCACCTCGGCCACCCGCTTCGGCGTCAGCTCCAGATTGACGCCGAGCTTCTCCAGGACGTCCGAGGCGCCGGACGCGGAGGAGGCGGCCCGGTTGCCGTGCTTGACGACCTTCGCGCCGGTGCCGGCGATGACGATCGCCGACATCGTGGAGATGTTCACCGTCTTGGCCCCGTCGCCGCCCGTGCCCACGATGTCGACGGTCCGGCCCGGCACCTCGATGACGTTCGCGTGCTCGTACATCGTCCGGACGAGCCCGGTGATCTCCTGGACGGTCTCGCCCTTGGCGCGCAACGCCACCGCGAACCCGGCGATCTGCGCGTCGGTGGCCTCGCCGCGCATGATCAGGTCCATCGCCCACGCGGTGTCGTCGGCGGAGAGGTCACGGCCCTCCAGCAGGCCGTTGAGCAGAGCGGGCCAGGAACGGCCCGCCGCGGTGTTGCCTCCAGCGGGGGTCACAGCGCTCATGGGGCCGCTCCAGGTGTCGTAGAACAAGGTGCTCCCACCCTATCCAGCCCAGGGCACGGCAAAGGGCCCCGTCCGGTGTTCGGACGGGGCCCTTCATCGCGCGTGGCGAGCGCAGCGATCAGTGGTGGCCGTGGCCGCTCGTGATCTCCTTGTACTCCTCGACGGTGGGCTTGGGGATCTGGGCCTCTTCGCCGTAGTACGCCTCGCTCAGCTTGGCGCGCAGCTTCTCGGAGCCCTTCACCTTGCGCTCGACGCCGTTCTCGTCGACCGTGGCACCGATCGCGGCCGGCTCGTACTGCTCGTGCGCCGTGAGCGTGTGCAGCTGCTCCTGGCTGAGCGGCTCGTGCACCTCGATGAACTCACCGTGCGGCAGGCGCTTGATGATGCCGGACTCGCGGCCGTGCAGCACCTTGTCCTTGTCGCGGCGCTGGAGGCCGAGGCAGATCCGCTTGGTGGCGATGAACGCGAGGACCGGGGCGACGAAGAACGCGACCCGGACGAACCAGGTGATGGCGTTGATCGACAGGTGGAAGTGGGTGGCCCAGAGGTCGTTTCCACCACCGATCAGCAGCACCATGTACCAGGTGATCCACGCGACGCCGAAGGCGGTACGCGTCGGCGCGTTGCGCGGGCGGTCCAGGATGTGGTGCTCGCGCTTGTCGCCGGTGACCCAGGACTCGATGAACGGGTAGACCGCGATCGCGACCAGGACCAGCGGGAAGATCACCAGCGGGATGAACACACCCAGGACGAGCGTGTGGCCCCAGAAGTTGATCTCCCAGCCCGGCATGACACGGATCAGGCCCTCGGAGAAGCCCATGTACCAGTCCGGCTGGGCGCCCGTGGACACCTGGTCGGGACGGTAGGGGCCCATCGCCCAGATCGGGTTGATCGAGGCGATCGCCGCGATGGCCGCGATGACACCGAAGACCAGGAAGAAGAAGCCTCCGGCCTTGGCCATGTAGACCGGCAGCAGCGGCATGCCGACGACGTTGTTGTTCGTCTTTCCGGGGCCCGCGAACTGCGTGTGCTTGTGGTAGAAGACCAGGATCAGGTGGCCGACGACCAGGCCGAGCATGATGCCCGGCAGCAGCAGTACGTGGATCGAGTAGAAGCGGGCCACGAAGTCGCCGCCCGGGAACTCGCCGCCGAAGAGGAAGAACGACAGGTACGTGCCGACGATCGGCACGGACAGGATCGCGCCCTCCATGAAGCGGACACCGGTGCCGGACAGCAGGTCGTCCGGGAGCGAGTAGCCGGTGAAGCCGGTGAACATGCCCAGGACGAACAGCAGGAAGCCGAACAGCCAGTTGACCTCACGCGGCTTGCGGAACGCGCCCGTGAAGAACACGCGCATCATGTGCACGAACATGCCGGCGAGGAAGATCAGCGCCGCCCAGTGGTGGATCTGCCGGATGAGCAGACCACCGCGCACATCGAAGGAGATGTGCATGGTCGAGTTGAACGCCTCGGACATCAGCTGACCCTGGAGCGGGATGTAGCTGCCGTGGTACTCCACCTCGTTCATCGACGGGTGGAAGAACAACGTCAGATAGACGCCCGTCAGGATGATGATGAGGAAGCTGTAGAGGCAGATCTCGCCCAGCATGAAGGACCAGTGGTCCGGGAAGATCTTCCGCATGTTGGCCTTGGCCAGGGTGTAGACACCCAGACGGCCGTCGGCCCAGTCGGCCATCCGCTCGCCGGCGGGGGCCTTCTTCTTCGTATCCGTCACAGTGCTCATCCGCGCTCCCAGAAGGCAGGACCGACGGGCTCGTCGAAGTCGCCGAGCGCCTCGAGGTTGCCCTTCTCGTTCACACCGATCCGCAGCTGCGGGAGGGCGTGACCGGCCGGGCCGAAGATGACGCGCGCGCCGTCGGCCAGGTCGAAGGTGGACTGGTGGCACGGGCAGAGCACGTGGTGCGTCTGCTGCTCGTACAGCGAGATCGGGCAGCCCACGTGGGTGCAGATCTTCGAGAAGGCGACGATGCCCTCGTGCGACCACTCGAGCTCGCGCTTGTCCTTGATGTCCTCCGGCTGGATCCGGACGATCATCAGGGCGGCCTTGGCGATCTCGACCTGGAAGTCGTGGTCGTGCTCCGTGAGGCCCTCAGGCATCGCGAAGGTCAGCGAGCCCACCGCGACGTCCTCGGGACGCAGCGGCTCGTGGGTGTTCATGTTGATGAGCTCTTTGCCATTGGCCCACAGGGTGGAACGCAGCTTGCGCTCCGGCAGCGGGCCCATGTCGCGCAGCAGCATCAGGCCGGACAGCGGCACCAGCGCGACCGCGCCGAACATCGTGTTGCGGAGCAGCTTGCGTCGCCCGAAACCGGACTCGTCGGCGCCGGCCGCGAAGTCCGCCATGACCCTCGCCTTGACCTCCGTGGAGGCCTGGATCGGGTGCCGCTCGTCCGCGATCTCGACGTCGGACATCAGGGTGCGGGCCCAGTGGACCGCGCCCGCGCCGATGAAGAAGAGCGCGAGGCCGAGGGACCAGCCCAGGGCGAAGTTGAGCGAGCTCACCCGGCCGAACGGCCAGATGTACACGATCTGGTCGACCGGGAAGATCACGTACGAGGCGATGAAGGCGATGGTGGCCAGCATCGACAGCACGAACATGAAGGCGACCGCACGCTCGGACCGCTTGGCGGCCCGCTCGTCGATGTCCTGGATGCGCGGCTTGTGGGGCGGAAGGCCCGGGTCGGCGAACGGGTCGTCGAGGACCTTCACCGCGCCGTGCGCGGTGTCCTGCTCAGCGGGCAGGTTCTCTTCTGGAATCTCTTGGCTACTCATGACTTCTTGGCCTTAGCGGTGTGGGCCGCGACCCAGACGGCAACTGCGATCAGCGCACCAAGCCCGAAGACCCACCCGAACAGACCCTCGGAGACCGGACCGAGACCACCGAGCTTGAGACCGCCCGGGCTGTCGGACTTCTCGCCGTTGACGGCCTGGACGTACGCGATGATGTCCTTCTTCTCCTTCTCGGGCATCGTCGTGTCCGGGAAGGAGGGCATGTTCTGCGGGCCGGTCTGCATGGCCTCGTAGAGGTGCTTCGGGCTCACGTCCTCGAGGCTCGGGGCGTACTTGCCGTGCGTCAGCGCGCCGCCCTCACCGGTGAAGTTGTGGCACTGGGCGCAGTTGGAGCGGAACAGCTCGCCACCCTTGGCGATGTCGGCGCCCTCGGGGCTGTACTGCTTCTCGGTCGGCTTGATCGGACCGGCGCCGAGCGAGGCGATGTACCCCGCCAGCTGGTCGATCTGCGCGTTCGTGTAGATGTTCTTCTTCTTGGGCACCTGGGCGCCCGGCTGCTGCGCCGGCATGCGGCCGGTGCTGACCTGGAAGTCCACGGCCGCCGAGCCGACGCCTACCAGGGAGGGGCCGTCAGAGGTTCCCTGACCGCCGGTTCCGTGGCAGCTGGCGCAGCCGACGGAGTAGAGCTTCTTCCCCTCCTCGATGGCGAGGGACTGGGAGGTTTCTTCGGCCTGGGCCTTGTCCGCGGGCGCGAACGCGGCGTACAGCCCCCCAGTGGCCGCCAGCGCGAGAAGTAGGACGACGACCGCCGCCAGCGGATGGCGTCGTCGTGCGGAGAGCTTTTTCACGGATTACCCCGGTGTCAGGATCTTCTGCGTCGATGCTTGCTGGATGTGTCGGGTCCGGGACCCGACTACTTGATCATGTAGATCGTGGCGAAGAGGCCGATCCAGACGACATCGACGAAGTGCCAGTAGTAGGACACGACGATGGCGGCGGTTGCCTGCTCGTGAGTGAACCTCCTGGCGGCGTACGTCCGGCCCAGGACCAGCAGGAAGGCGATGAGACCGCCCGTCACGTGCAGGCCGTGGAAGCCGGTGGTCAGGTAGAACACCGAGCCGTACGGGTTCGAGGACAGCGAAAGGCCGTCCTTCTTGACCAGCTCGGTGTACTCGAAGACCTGGCCGCCGATGAAGATCGCACCCATCACGAACGTGATGATGAACCACGCCCGGAGCTTCTTCACGTCGCCCCGCTCTGCGGCGAAGACGCCGAGCTGGCAGGTGAGGGAGGAGAGCACCAGGATCGTGGTGTTGGTCGCCGAGAACGGGAAGTTCAGGGCAGAGGCCTGTTCCTCCCAGAACTCGGTGCCCATCACCGATCGCAGGGTGAAGTACATCGCGAAGAGGGCCGCGAAGAACATCAGCTCGGAACTCAGCCAGATGATGGTTCCGACGCTGGTGAGGTTCGGTCGATTGACCGACGGGTGCGCGTGCCCGGTTTCTACTGTCGTTGCTGTCGCCACGACCGACATTATGTCGGTCGCTTATCCCGCCCTCACTCCGGGGGGTGCCGTTCGGAGTGTCAGGCCCCCCTGTCCAGCCCGAACGGCCCATCGAAGCACCCTTCGAACAGGTGTTGAACGGCTGTTGACGGGCTGTGGGCAGGAGTAGCATCCGGCGCATCGGTTGATGACCTTCCACGGAGGAACGATGCAGTCGAGCGCCACGGTCCTGGTCTACAGCGACGACGCGAGCACCCGCGAACAGGTGCGGCTCGCAGCCGGGCGCAGGCCCGCCTCCGACGTCCCCCCGGTGGAGTTCGTCGAGTGCGCGACGCTTCCTGCGGTTCTCAAGCTCCTGGACGAGGGCGGGATCGATGTCTGCGTGCTGGACGGCGAGGCGGTGCCGGCGGGCGGCATGGGCGTCTGCCGCCAGATCAAGGACGAGATCTTCAACTGCCCGCCGGTACTGCTGCTGATCGGGCGTCCGCAGGACGCCTGGCTGGCCACGTGGAGCCGTGCGGACGCCGCGGTGACCCTTCCGGTGGAGCCGGTCGAGTTCGCGGACGCCCTGGCCGGACTGGTGCGTTCCCGGCTCGGGGCGGACGCGTAGCGGCTAGACCGACGGCCGCAGGCGGGCGGTGGCGGCCGGGGACAGCGGCCGGCCGGCCGACCCGGTCAGGGCGCTGCCCGTGACCCACTTCTCCCAGGGCATGTTCCAGTCGCCGAAGCCGTTCCCGAACGTGTCCATCGTGTCGCCGAGGCTGTTGACGGTCCGGACGATGTCGCCGGGGCGCACGGTCTCGAAGAACCACTGCGCGTTCCCGGTCGACATGCCGACACAGCCGTGGCTGACGTTGGCGAAGCCCTGCGAACCGACGGACCACGGCGCGGCGTGGACGTATTCACCGCTCTGGGTGACCCGCGTCGCGTAGTAGACGGGCAGGTCGTACGACTCGGAGCTGCCCTCCGCGATGCCGACGGTGGTGCTGCGCATGCGGACGAAGTACTCCTTGCCCAGCACGACTTTGATGCCGTTGCGGGTGGAGAAGCCCGGTTTGCCGGTGGTCACCGGAATGGTGTTGATCACTTTTCCGTTCCGGGTGACCGTCATCTGGTGCGAGCCGGCGTCCGCGACGGCCTCGATCCGGTCGCCGATGGTGAGCCTCAGCGGCTTGACCGGGGCGCCGTAGAGCTTGTCGCCGACCCTGAGTCCGGCCAGGTTGCCGGTCGCCTCGACGACCGCGCCGGTGGGCCAGTACACCTTGGGCCGGTAGTGCAGCTTCTTGTCGTCGACCCAGTGCCAGCCGCCCTCGACGGACGGGGTGGAGCGCACCTTCAGGGCCCGCTCCACGACCGCACGGGCGGCCTTGTCCCCAACCGGCTGGCTCAGCTCGGCGGTGATGGGCTGTCCGACGCCGTACTTGCCCGCCTGCGGGCCGAATTTCACGGTCAGCGCCGCCTTGGCGGGAGACGTCTCGAACGTGACCGTACGGACGCCTGGAGCGCCGTCGTCGTCCTCGGTGGCCACCCGGACCTCGTAGCGCGTTCCGGCCGTCAGAGGGGCCGTGGAGCGCCAGCGTGCGCCGTCCGCGGAGAGCTCGCCCGCCAGATGGCGGCCGGCCTCGTCGACCGCGGTCACATCGGCGATCCGCCCGTCGCCGCCCTTGGCGGTCACCTCGAGGGGCTTGTGGGGGTCGGCCTTCTTGCTCCCGGACGGGATGTTGAAGGAGACCTCGCTGGTCGCGTCGTACGGCTTCGCCGACAGCGGATGGCCGTCCGTACCGCTGCATCCGCCCGCCGCCGCGGTGACCGCGGCGGCCAAAAGGGTGCAGCTCAAAACAGTCCGAATGCGCGGCGTGTCGTTCATGACATCACCGTAAGAACATTCCCTCCGGGCAGCGCGCGGAGTGACTGCAAACGAGGGGCCCGGACACCTCGGTGACGAGATGTCCGGGCCCCTCGGGGTCCTGCGGGTGGAGCGGTGGTGCTACTGGTTCTGGTTCTCGCCGCGGTAGAACTCGAACACCCAGCCGAAGAGGCCGACCAGGATCAGCGGAGCCGAGAAGTACAGGATCCACCAGCCCATCGCGACGGCGAGGAAGGCGAGCGCGCCACCGATGGCCAGCGACAGCGGCTGCCAGCTGTGCGGGGCGAAGAAGCCCAGCTCACCGGCCTCGTCCGCGACGTCGGCCTCCTTGTCGTCCTGCGCCATCGCGTCGACCCGCCTGGCCGTGAAGGCCAGGTAGTAGCCGATCATGATGGACAGGCCGAAGGCCAGGAAGAGCGCCGTCGTACCGGCCGGCTCCTTCGACCAGACGCCGTAGAGGACCGCCATGGCGAGGATGAAGACGCTCAGCCAGAGGAACATCTTGCCCTGGATCTTCACTTGCCGGCCTCCTTCTCACCCGCGAGGGCCTTCTCGCCGTGGTTCTCGAGCTGGTCGAGCGCCGCGATCTCCGGGTGGTGCAGGTCGAACGCCGGGGATTCGGAGCGGATCCGCGGCAGGGTGAGGAAGTTGTGCCGCGGCGGCGGGCAGGACGTCGCCCACTCGAGCGAACGGCCGTAACCCCACGGGTCGTCGACCTCGACCTTCTTGCCGTACTTGGCGGTCTTCCAGACGTTGTACATGAACGGCAGGATCGACAGACCGAGCAGGAACGAGGAGATCGTCGAGATCGTGTTCAGCGCGGTGAAGCCGTCGGCCTCCAGGTAGTCCGCGTAACGACGCGGCATGCCCTCGGCGCCCAGCCAGTGCTGCACCAGGAACGTGCCGTGGAAGCCGATGAACAGCGTCCAGAACGTCATCTTGCCGAGCCGCTCGTCGAGCATCTTGCCCGTCATCTTCGGCCACCAGAAGTGGAAGCCGGCGAACATCGCGAACACCACGGTGCCGAAGACGACGTAGTGGAAGTGCGCCACGACGAAGTACGAGTCGGAGACGTGGAAGTCCATCGGCGGCGAGGCCAGGATGACGCCGGTCAGACCACCGAAGGTGAAGGTGACCAGGAAGCCGATCGTCCAGAGCATCGGAGTCTCGAAGGACAACGAGCCCTTCCACATCGTGCCGATCCAGTTGAAGAACTTCACACCGGTCGGAACCGCGATGAGGAACGTCATGAAGGAGAAGAACGGCAGGAGCACGCCGCCTGTGACGTACATGTGGTGGGCCCACACGGTCACGGACAGACCGGCGATCGCGATGGTCGCGGCCACCAGACCGATGTAGCCGAACATCGGCTTGCGGCTGAAGACCGGGATGACCTCGGAGACGATGCCGAAGAACGGCAGCGCGATGATGTACACCTCTGGGTGGCCGAAGAACCAGAAGAGGTGCTGCCACAGCAGGGCGCCGCCGTTGGAGGCGTCGAAGATGTGCGAGCCGAACTTGCGGTCCGCCTCCAGGGCGAACAGCGCCGCCGCGAGGACGGGGAAGGCCAGCAGGACCAGGACACCGGTCAGCAGGACGTTCCAGACGAAGATCGGCATGCGGAACATCGTCATGCCCGGAGCGCGCATGCAGATGATCGTGGTGATGAAGTTGACCGAGCCGAGGATCGTGCCGAAGCCGGAGAAGGCCAGACCCATGATCCACATGTCGGCGCCGACGCCCGGCGAGCGGACCGCGTCCGACAGCGGGGAGTAGGCGAACCAGCCGAAGTCGGCCGCACCCTGCGGGGTGAGGAAGCCGGCCACCGCGATGATCGAGCCGAACAGGTAGAGCCAGTAGGCGAACATGTTCAGCCGCGGGAACGCCACGTCGGGCGCGCCGATCTGCAGCGGCATGATCCAGTTCGCGAATCCGGCGAACAGCGGCGTCGCGAACATCAGCAGCATGATCGTGCCGTGCATCGTGAACGCCTGGTTGAACTGCTCGTTCGACATGATCTGCGTACCCGGACGGGCCAGCTCGGCGCGCATGAAGAGCGCCATGAGACCGCCGATGCAGAAGAAGACGAACGACGTGACCAGGTAGAGCGTGCCGATCGTCTTGTGGTCGGTGGTCGTGAGCCACTTCACCACGACATTGCCGGGCTGCTTACGCCGTACCGGCAGCTCGTTCTCGTACGAGTCGGTTGCTGCGGCGGCACCCTGGGGTTCGTTGAGGATGCTCACAGTTTGTTCGTCTCCGCATTCCTGGCCGGGTCCGTCTGCTCAATGCCCGACGGGATGTAGCCGGTCTGCCCCTGCTCCGCCAGCTCCTTCAGGTGCTGCTGGTAGCGCTCCGGGGAGACCACCTTGACGTTGAGGAGCATCCGGGAGTGGTCGACACCGCACAGCTCGGCACACTTGCCCATGAAGGTGCCCTCCTGCGACGGGGTCACCTCGAAGGCGTTGGTGTGCCCAGGGATGACGTCCTGCTTCATGAGGAAGGGGACGACCCAGAAAGAGTGGATGACGTCGCGGGAGGTCAGGACGAAACGGACCTTCTCCCCCTTCGGCAGCCACAGCGTCGGGCCCGGGTTGCCGGTCTGCGGGTTGCGGGTGCCCGGGATGCCGTAGTCGTAGACGCCGCCGGCGTTGGCCGGGAAGTCTTCGCGGTACTTGTCCGGAATCGCCAGCAGGTTGGGGGCCTTCTGGGCGTCGCCCTTCACGCCGGGGACGTTCTCGATGTAGTTGAAGCCCCAGCTCCACTGGTAGCCGACCACGTTGATGGTGTGGGCGGGCTTGGGAGCGAGTGAGAGGAGCTTCGTCTCGTCGCGCGCGGTGAAGTAGAAGAGCACCGACACGATGATGAGCGGGGTGACCGTGTACAGCGCCTCGATGGGCATGTTGTACCGCGTCTGCGGAGGTACCTCGACCTTGGTGCGGCTGCGCCGGTGGAAGATGATCGACCACAGGATCAGGCCCCAGACCAGCACACCCGTGGCGAGCGCTGCCGCCCACGAGCCCTGCCAGAGGGAGAGGATCCGAGGGGCCTCTTCCGTTACCGGAGTGGGCATTCCAAGGCGGGGGAAGTCCTCGTATGTGCAACCGGTGGCGGTTGCCAGGATCAGGCCCGCAGTCAGCACCTGCGGCAGCTTCCGCCGCATCGGGCGCCGCGACGAGCGGTCGGAGCCGTTGGGACTCACGTAGCGCCTTCCCGAGAGTCTCGGCCCGCGTTGGTCGGCCACGGCCGTCCGTCTCGCTGGTCGGTCGCCGCCCCGGCCGCGGGCAGGGGTTTGGATGTTTATGCGGACCAAACCCTACTGGACGCTATTTGGGGTCGCGCGGGGAGGGTGCCCAACGCGCCGCCGGAGTCCCCGAAGGGGTGGACTCCGTCATTCCGGGGACGGGTTCCAGAGGCCCGATCGGCCGTGCGCCGGGGGCATCTGACGGTCCCTCGCCCAGTGCGGGTTAGCGTGGCCGGATGCCGTACTTCGACGCCGCCTCCGCCGCTCCGCTGCACCCCGTCGCCCGCCAGGCGCTGCAGGCCGCCCTTGACGAGGGATGGGCCGATCCGGCCCGGCTGTACCGGGAGGGGCGGCGGGCCAGGATGCTGCTCGACGCGGCGCGGGAGGCCGCGGCGGAGGCGGTCGGCTGCCGCCCCGACGAGCTCGTCTTCACTCCTTCGGGGACCCGCGCGGTCCACGCCGGGATCTCCGGAGCGCTCGCCGGGCGTCGGCGTGTCGGATCCCGGCTGGTGGTCTCGGCGGTGGAGCACTCCTCGGTACTGCACGCCGGCGAGGCGCACGAGGCGGCCGGCGGGTCGGTGACGCAGGTGCCGGTGCGGCGGTCCGGGGCGGTGGACCCGGAGGTCTTCGCGGCCGCGCTCACGCCGGACACCGCGCTGGCGTGTCTGCAGTCCGCCAACCACGAGGTGGGGACGGAGCAGCCGGTCGCCGAGGTCGCCGAGGCGTGCCGGGCTGCGGGCGTGCCGCTGCTGGTGGACGCGGCGCAGTCGCTGGGCTGGGGGCCGGTCGCGGGCGGCTGGTCGCTGCTCGCGGGCAGCGCGCACAAGTGGGGCGGGCCGGCCGGGGTGGGGCTGCTCGCGGTGCGCAAGGGGGTCCGGTTCGCCGCCCAAGTCCCGGCGGACGAACGGGAGTCGGGCCGGGCGCCCGGCTTCGAGAACATCCCGGCGATCGTCGCGGCCGCGGCCTCGCTGCGGGCCGTACGGGACGAGGCGGCGGCGGAGGGGGCCCGGCTGCGCGGCCTGGTCGACCGGATCCGGGCGCGGGTGCCCGAGTTGGTCCCGGACGTCGAGGTGGTCGGGGACCCGGCACGGCGGCTGCCGCATCTCGTCACCTTCTCCTGTCTCTATGTCGACGGAGAGACGGTGCTGCACGAGCTGGATCGGGCCGGTTTCTCCGTTTCGTCGGGTTCGTCGTGCACGAGCTCGACGCTGACGCCCAGCCATGTGCTGCGCGCGATGGGGGTGCTGAGCGAGGGGAACGTCCGCGTGTCGCTGCCCACGGGCACGTCCGAGGCGGACGTGGACCGGTTCCTCGACGTGCTGCCGAGGGTGGTGGCGCGGATCCGCGAGCAGCTGGGCGTGCCGGAGGTGGAGATCCGTCCGGCCTCGACGGCTCTCGGCGACGCGGAGTCCTCGCTCGTGGTGGACGCGCTGGGACGACGCTGCCCGATCCCGGTGATCGAGCTGGCGAAGGTGATCGGCGACGTGCCGGTGGGGGCGACGGTGACGGTCCTCGCGGACGACGAGGCGGCCCGGCTGGACATCCCGGCCTGGTGCGAGATGCGCGGCCAGGAGTACGTGGGCGAGCGGCCGTCACCGAAGGGCGGGGTGGCGTACGTGGTGCGCCGGGTGTCGTAGGACGGCGGTGAGGAGCGGCGGGGTGAGGGGCGGGCGCCCCTCACCCCGGTTGCGTCAGGACAGGTACGACTTGACCTCGGCGGCGGCCTCGTGGCCGTACGCCTTGGTGAAGCGGTCCATGAAGTGGGCGCGGCGCAGGGTGTACTCCTGGGTGCCGAGCGTCTCGATCACCAGCGTGGCGAGCATGCAGCCGACCTGGGCGGCACGCTCATGGCCGACGCCCCACTGCAGACCGGTCAGGAAGCCCGCGCGGAACGCGTCGCCGACGCCGGTCGGGTCGACCTTGGCCTCCTCCTCCGGGCAGCCGACCTCGATGGCCGGCTCGCCGACCCGCTCGATGCGGACGCCGCGCGAGCCGAGGGTGGTGACCCGGTGGCCGACCTTGCCGAGGATCTCCTCGTCGGACCAGCCGGTCTTGGACTCGATGAGCCCCTTCTCGTACTCGTTGGAGAAGAGGTACGTCGCGCCGTCGAGCAGGGTGCGGATCTCGTCGCCGTTCATTCGGGCGATCTGCTGGGAGAAGTCCGCGGCGAACGGGATGCCGCGGGTCCGGCACTCCTCGGTGTGGCGGAGCATCGCCTCCGGGTCGTCCGCGCCGATCAGCACCAGGTCGAGCCCGCCGACGCGGTCGGCGACGGCCTTGAGCTCGATCAGCCGGGCCTCGCTCATGGCGCCGGTGTAGAAGGAGCCGATCTGGTTGTGGTCCTTGTCCGTCGTGCAGACGAAGCGCGCGGTGTGCAGCACCTCGGAGATGCGGACGGAGCCGGTGTCGACGCCGTGCCGGTCGAGCCAGGCGCGGTACTCGTCGAAGTCGTACCCGGCCGCTCCGACGAGGATCGGGTTGCCGCCGAGCTGGCCCATGCCGAAGCAGATGTTCGGGCCCACGCCTCCCCGGCGGACGTCGAGGTTGTCGACGAGGAAGGACAGGGAGACCGTGTGCAGCTGGTCCGCGACGAGCTGGTCGGCGAACCTGCCGGGGAAGGTCATGAGGTGGTCGGTGGCGATGGAGCCGGTGACTGCGATACGCACGGCTGGCGCTCCTGACGGATACGGAAGTCGTTGACAGTCCACGCTACCCGGTGAGGAGGCCCGTACCGAACGGCGGAAACTACCCCAGGGTAGGTCTTTGTTAGGTCGGGGCCTCGTGCATACGGTGCGTTTATGGCGAACCACACCGCTCCGTGCGAGCGCGACGAGTCCGAGATCACTCTGGCCGAGCTGCGCGGCGACAGCGCCCGGATGGCCCCGCACTGGGTGACCCCGGCGGCCGCCGCCCCCGTTCCGGTCTCCCCCGCGCTGATCCACGGGGTCGTCGTGCCGCCCGCCTCCGCCCGGCTCGCGGACGCCGCGTTCGGTTACGGCGACTAGGGCCTGTCCGACCCTGATCCGCCGGACAGGCCCTGGGAGAGCCCAGGGAACCGGTCGCTCCCCTCTTCCGTCCCACCGGTGTCTCCTGTCGGAGGAGCACGTACGGACGAAGGAGCGAAGCGGTGAGCGGTACGGACCCCACACCGGACACGCCTGACACGCCTGACGCGTCTGAGACACCTGTTTCAACTGGCACGCCCGACGCGCCCCGGCGGCGCTCCCGGCTGATCGTGGCGTCGGTCGCGGTCGCCGCGCTGCTGGTCGGCGGCGGTGGCGCGTACTGGGCGAGCACCGCGACGGGCGGCGGGGGCGGCGATACGGACGACAAGGCGGCGGTCGCGGACGCGGCCGGAACTCCCCCGCCGCTGCTGCTCGACGGCCAGGGGGACGGGCGGGGCCCGGGGATCGCGCCGGGCGAGCCGGACCCCAGCGGCGCGGTCTACAAGGCCCAGGGCCCGCTGCCGAAGGGCCCCGACAAGGCCCCGGTCCTGCGTGCGCAGGGCAAGGTGACCTCCGCCGACGTGAGCCGGCTGGCCAAGGCGCTCGGTGTCTCGGGCACGCCCCAGCTGAGCGGAGCGCAGTGGCGGATCGCCCCGCCGGAGAAGGACGGCGCGGGCCCGCGGCTCGACGTGGCGGTGGAGGCGCCGGGCACCTGGTCGTTCACCGTGGTGAACGGCGGCCAGCAGGGCGACGCCTGCCTGAAGGGCCCGGACTGTCCGGCGCCGGGCGGGAAGCGGCCCTCGGGCTGGGGCGGCGCCCCGCCGAGCGAGGCGGTGGCGAAGGCGGCCGCGGCCCCGATCCTGAAGGCGCTCGGCCAGCAGGACGCGGAGCTGGACGCCGGCCAGGTGATGGGCGCCGAGCGGGTGGTGAACGCCGACCCGCGGATCGACGGGCTGCCCACGTACGGCTGGGCGACCGGCCTCCGGGTCGGCCCGGACGGCAAGCTGGTCGGCGGCAGCGGGCGGCTGAAGGAGCCGGTGAAGTCCGCGACGTACCCGGTGATCGGCGCGGAGAAGGCGCTGGCGGCGCTCAACGAGGCCGCCAAGGGCACCGGCCCGGTGGACATCGGCGGCTGCGCCACCGACCCGCCGGCGACGGAGGAGCGGCGGACGCAGCCCCAGGCCCCCTGCCAGGTGGCTTTCGACCGGGTGCCGCCGCAGGAGCTGACCGTGCGGAAGGCGGTCTTCGGGCTGGCCGCGCAGTTCGCGGGCGGCCGGGAGGCGCTGGTGCCGTCCTGGCTGTTCGAGGTCGTGCCGAAGGGCACGACGGCCGCGCACACGGTGGTGCAGACGGCTGTGGCGCCCGAGTTCCTGACGCCGAAGCCGACGCCGACCCCGGTGCCGATCCCCTCGGACGACGCGGCCCCGCCGCGCCAGCTGCAGTCGTACACCGTGGACGGCACCGGCCGGAAGCTGTCGGCGACCTTCTGGGGCGGGGTGTGCAGCGACTACGGGATGACGGTGAAGGAGAGCCCGGAGCAGGTGCGGGTGACGATCACGGAGACGCCGCGGAAGCCCGACCGGGCCTGCATCGCGATCGCCGTGGAGGTCACCAGGACGGTGACCCTGACGACGCCGCTGGGCGACCGGCAGGTCGTGGACGCGGCGAGCGGGGACCTGGTGCCGAAGCAGGGCCCGAAGTAGGCGGCCAGGACGCCCGTACACGAAACGCCGAAGGCGGCGGTCCCGGAGTTCCGGGCCCGCCGCCTTCGGCGTACGTACGGCTACGACCTAGCTGAACGAGTCTTAGCTGAACGAGTCGCCGCAGGCGCAGGAGCCGGTGGCGTTCGGGTTGTCGATCGTGAAGCCCTGCTTCTCGATGGTGTCGACGAAGTCGATCGTCGCGCCCTTCAGGTACGGCGCGCTCATCCGGTCGGTGACGACGCTCACGCCACCGAAGTCGGCCACCACGTCGCCGTCGAGCTGACGCTCGTCGAAGAACAGCTGGTACCGCAGTCCGGAGCACCCGCCCGGCTGCACGGCGACCCGCAGCGCGAGATCGTCGCGGCCTTCCTGGTCGAGCAGCGCCTTCACCTTGGAGGCGGCCCCGTCGGTGAGGAGAACACCCGTGGCCACGGCCTGCTCGGTCTGCGCTTCAGTCATCCCTGACTCCAGTCATCTACTCAAGTGCCGGGCCTACGGCTGCCCCGGCACGGAAGTCTCTTGTCAACACGTACCAACGTCGGCCGGCGCGCGCTCATTCCCATGGTCGCACACCAATTTCACAGATCAACGATCCCGGGTCACGAGGTGATCAACCAGTCACCGCGCACCGATCACCGGGCCCAGGTCCGGGCGACCCGCTCCGCGACCGTCGCGAGCGACCCCTGCGGGTCCGCGAAGGCCTGCTCCTCGCCGACCACGTCGACCAGCGCGTACGCCGACTCGACGCCCATCGTGCGCATCTCGCGGGACCCGATCAGGACCTTCCCGGCCAGCACGACACACGGCCGCATCGCGTCGTTGGCCACCTTCGCGACACCCGCGATCACCTTGCCGTCGCGGGACTGGAAGTCGAACGCGCCCTCGCCGCTCAGCACCAGGTCGACCTGCGACGCCTTCTGCTTCAGCCCGGTCAGCTCGGCGACCAGGTCGATGCCGGAGACCCGCTCGGCGCCGAGCAGGAGCAGCGCGTACCCGAGGCCGCCCGCCGCGCCGGCGCCCTTCTGGTCCGCGGTCTTCCGGCCGGCCAGCTCGGCGAAATGCGTCAGCCAGCCGTCGACCACCGGCTTGCGCTCGTCGGTGATGCCCTTCTGGGCGCCGAACACGCTGGTCGCGCCGCGCAGCCCGAGCATCGGGTTCTCCACGTCGCTCGCCGCCACGAACTCCACCCCGGCGACGCGCTCCCGGGCCGGCGCGAGATCGACCGAGGCCAGCTCGGCCAGCCCCGCGGCACCCGCGTCCAGCCGACCGCCCTCGGCCGTCGCTCCGAGCGCGGCGAGCAGACCCGCGCCGGCGTCGTTGGTCCCGGAGCCGCCGAGGCCCAGGATGATCCGCCGCGCGCCGGCGTCCACGGCCGCAGTGATGAGCTGGCCCACGCCGTACGTCGTCGCGTCCTCGGGGCGGCGCTGCTTCGGCTCCACCAGGTGCAGCCCGCACGCCTGCGCGGTCTCGACGTACGCCGTCTCCCCCGCCAGCAGCACCGTCGCCGGGGTCTCCTCGCCGAGCGGTCCGCGGACGGTGACCGACAGGAGCTTGCCGTCGACGACGGCGGACAGCACGTCGATGAAGCCCGGGCCGCCGTCGGCCATCGGCGCCACGAGCACCTCGGCCTCCGGATCCCGCCGCCGCCACCCTTCCTCGATGGCCGCCGCAGCCTCCACGGCCGTCAGCGTCCCCGCGAACTTGTCCGGCGCAATCAGAATCCGCATGCGCACATCCTCTCCCACCCGCTGCGGTTGACGGCGTCCGGTGCCACCAGTTGGATCGGCGGATGAAGACGATCCTGTTCGCGTTGCGGGTGAGTGACCTGGAGCGGTCGTTGAGGTTCTACGCCGCGGTCGGGTACGTCGAGCTGAGCAAGATCCCGGCCGACGACGGGTCCCGTCTGGTCTGGCTCCGCCTGCCGGGTGAGTCGTCGGTGTCGCTCGAACTCGTCCACCGGCCCGCCGACGGGCCGGTCGAGGTGCGCGGGTTCGAGCACTTCGCGATCGAGGTCGAGTCGCTCGCCGAAACCCTCGACCGCCTCACCGCCGGCGGCCTGCAGCCCGGCCCGGTCGAACTCCCGGGCGGCGCGGACGGCCCGAAGACATCGTGGGTCGTCGACCCCGACGGCTACCGCTTCGAACTCGTCCAGTGGCCGCCTTCCGGAGCGCCGACGTTCGACTGATGGACTGGCCGACGACCGAGACCGAAGCGATCGCGGTCCAGGACGAGCTGCGGTCACAGGTCGATCCGGCCGACTCCCGACGGACTGATCAACAAATGAGGGGACCGATCGACAGGTAGTGCACCGCTGAGACGGTGTACGCGCTGAGCGGAACACGGTCAAGTGCA
>NZ_DATCVQ010000561.1:0-5447 GCF_036566765.1 Streptomyces sp. | reverse complement strand
CTAGGACCTGTCCGGCCGATCATGTGACCGTCACTTGATCAGCTCGTTGTTCTGGGCGTGGGGCGGGATGAGCGTGGTGATCTGTCGGACGCCGAGTGGGAGCGGCTGCGGTCATTCCTGCCGGTGAGTAACGGTCGGTGCGGTAGATGGCGTGACCATCGGCAGGTGATCGACGGAATTCTGCACCGGGTGCGGACTGGGGTGCAGTGGCGAGATTTGCCCGAGCGGTTCGGTCCCTGGAAGACCATCTACGAGCGACACCGATTGTGGTCGGCGGACGGTACTTGGGAGCGCCTGCTGCAGCAGGTCCAGGCCGCGGCAGATGCGGCAGGCGAGATCGATTGGGATGTGGCGGTGGACTCCACCGTCGTGCGCGCGCACCAGCACGCGGCTGGTGCCCGCACTGACCCGCCGCCTGCGCTCGCTGTTTCAAAAGGGGCCGAAGCATCGGAACACCAGAGCGAAACGCCGTGGCAGAGTCTCGTCGGCCGGCTGGTGGAGGTGGTGCGGGAGGCGAGGGCCTGGGCCGCTCGCGGGGCGGCTTCACCAGCAAGATCCATCTGAGTGCGGACGGCTGCTGTCGCCCGCTGTCCCTGATCATCACACCCGGACAGCGAGCCGATTGCACCCAGTTCATGCCGGTGCTGGAGAAGATCCGGGTTCCTCGGCACGGAGTTGGCAGGCCCCGCAAAAGGCCGGACAGCGTCGCGGCCGATAAGGCATACAGCAACGGCCCCTGCCGCGAGTATCTGCGGCACCGGGGCATCCGGCACACGATCCCGGAGAAGGCCGACAGCCATGCTGCCCGCCTTCGTAAGGGATCACGAGGCGGACGGCCGCCAGGGTTTGACGAGGACCGGTACAAGAAGCGCAACACCGTCGAACGGGCCATCAATAAGCTGAAGAACTCGCGAGCCGTCGCGACTCGGTATGACAAGCGTGGCTACGTATTCCTCGGCACCGTCATGGCAGCCGCCCTCGTCATCTGGCTGCGTACGTGAGCCTGCTCGCCGTTCAGGAGATGACCCACGCGTCCCTGCCCAGCTTGTTATAGCCGTCGTCCATTGTGTCGGCCGAGAGGAATATCGGTCGCGTGAGCAACCGATCGCCGGCCCGCTGCAGGCAGAAAGCCACACCGAGACTCTCCGACATGATCTCCCCTCCGGGCAGGAGGAAGAGCTCGGGATCGGGTTCTCGGAGCTCGGCACGTGCTTCCACCCAGCGCTCCAGCTCGGAGGGGACGCGACCGACCAACGCCGTGTCGTCCGCAAAGACCTGCGGTCCCCGAAGGGCGTCGACCTGAACAGCTCGCAAGTGGTCGCCCGCCGCGTAGTGGAGTGTCAGCCCTACCTCGGAGTGGTGTTCGTGACCTGCTTCGTCATGCGCGTTGCGCACCCCCCAGTTCGCCTGGACGCCGCCCAGCTCCGCAGACACCTCACCGCGACGCATCCCAAATCGCAGGGGTCCCACGCCTCCGAACGGATCCAACATCCACTGCTGCCGCTCGCTGTCCGGCAGAACGTCCCATCGCAGGGATCCCACGCCTTCGAACGGATCCAGCATCCACGGTTGCCGCTCGTTGCCCGGCGGAACGTTCCAGATACCCATGTGATCACCCTACGGTCACCGATCGCGCGTTCGGTTCAGCCCTTCGGCAGGCATCCTGACCGCCGCTTAGAGGCTGTTGCTGAACTCTGGCCCCGCCGTACATGCGACGGATGGTCGGTGTCGCTGTGTCGGTGTTTGAGCTGGTGGCACTGCTAGCGTGATCCTCCGCTGTGGTGCGGGTTGTGCCGTCCGGCTCTCGATCGTCCAGCACAGCTGGAGTGGAGCGTGGCTCCCCGCTGAGCTTTTTGCCGACGGTCGGCTGCTATGCCCGTGGCCGATTGCCGACATCCCCACATGCGAACTCACCACGGCTCTACCTATATTCAGAAACTCAGATACGGCATGTCTCATGCGAGGGGCACAGCGGGCCGCTGAGGCATGAAACGGGTGGTGAGGGGTGGACGGCATAGTGAACGCAGGCGCTTCGAGGGCGCACTCTCAGATGTCGCAGCGCAGGTATCTGGTGGTTTCGGTGGTGCTCGGGCTGATGCTGGGCACCCTGTGGCTGTTGGTGACGCTTCCGGCGCACCTGCATCTACGCTCTCTTCAGGACGGCATGCGGGCTGATGCGACGTTGGTTAAGAACGGCTTGTGCATGCTGGGTAGATGCCAGGTCGAGTTCGAGGCTGACGGGCGGAGAGTGGTGGCGGATCTGCCGGTCGGCAGCAGCGGCGGCAAGAGCTCAGTCGGTGATCGACTCACCGTCCGATACGAGGCAGACGATGCTCAGGTAGTGGCCCTTGAGGACGATGTCGACGGGGCAACCGCGATGGCGGTTATGTCGGGCGGGATTGCCCTGTTCTTCCCGGTGGCGATGGCCATCTTCTTGGCTCGGCAGCGGCAGGCCCTCATGCAGGACGGAACATTCACGCCCGAGCTTCGACTACCGGAATGATGGGAGTTGGTACCTCTTCGAACTTCGGAGTTTCCCATGTTGCCACAGGCGACGCGGATAGGAAGGAGGAGTGAACTGCAGGTCAGGCCCTCGCCGGGCGGGCCAGGCGGCGGGTCATGAGGGTGATAGCAGCCCAGGTGATGAGGGTCTCGGAGTGCTGGACGAGCCGTTCGTAGTCCCGGGCGTGCCGGCGGGCGTTCATCATCCAGGCCAGGGACCGCTCGACGACCCAGCGGCGCGGCAGGATGACGAACCCGGAGGTGTCCTTCGGTCGGGAGACGGTCTTGATCGTCAGGTTCAGGTGCTTCTTCGCCCAGGTCACGAGCTTGCCCGCGTAGGCGGAGTCGGCCCAGACGATCGCGATCTCCGGGTGCATGAGGCGCAGGCGGAAGAGGACTTCCTTCGCGGCAGCCGAGTCGTGCAGATCGGCGGGGGTGACCATGACCATCAGCGGCAGGCCGCGGGTGTCGACGACGAGGTGCCGCTTGCGTCCGTTGATCTTCTTGCCCGCGTCATAGCCGCGGGAGTCCTTGCCGACGGTCGAGGCCGCTTTGACCGACTGGGAGTCGATGATGGTGGCGACCGCCCGGGGGCCTTTGCCCATCTCGCGGCGGATGCGTCCGGCGAGATGGTCGCGGATCTGGCCGATCACGCCGCAGGCGGCCCAGCGAGCCATGAACCCCCAGACCGTGCGCCAGGGAGGGTAGTCCGCGGGCAGGGCCCGCCATTTGCAGCCGGTGTCGACGACGTAGCGAATCGCGTCGACGATCTCGCGGCGCGGGTGCTTCTCCGGCCGGCCCCCGGCGGCGGTTTCGCAGGCCGGGACCGGCAGCAGCGGTTCGATCAGAGCCCACCCGGCGTCCGACATGTCCGAGGGATAGCGGCGGCGACGCATGAGGATGTCCTTGACGACCCCCTCGTTCTCCGTCTTCCGGCCGGTCGGCCGGAAGACGGAGGGGCCCTGGCGGGTCAGGCGGTGGCGATGAGGTCGAGGGTGGATTCGATGGAGTTGAGCTGGGCGACGATGTGCCGTACCCACTTGTCGCCCGGGTGCGGCAGCCCGGCCAGCACCTGCCGCAGCCGCGGCACATCCACGTTCCCGCTGTTCAGCGCGTCGTACATCGCGCCATGCCCGCGCCGGTGCTCGGCCGTCAGTGTGAGGTCCACCGGCGAGGTCACCGGACCGTCCGCACACAGCAACGCATCCGTCAGCTCGAACAGTTCGTCCCCGCGCGCGGTCAGGCAGTCGAATAGGTCGTCCCGGAAGCGTGACGCTTGCGCGAACGCTTTCCCGGGACCGGTGTCAGGCAGCAGACTCACCTTCACGGCCTTCGTCTTGATCGGTGCACCTTGGTCGGAGCACATGATCAGACGAGGGCCGTGCTCACGTCCGGCGAACGCCCAGGTGAGCAGGCAAGTTCGAGGCCCATTTCGACCTGATGCCCTTGTCAACGACTGTGGGGAAACTGCTTCAGAATCTCGGCGGCAGCGTTGAGGGACAGCGTCGCCTCTGGCGTGATGGCCGATGGCCTGTCGTTGTCCCGCTCCAACCGAACCAGCCAATCTACGGCCATGTCCAGGTTCACGACCACCAATTCCCACAGCCTGGGGTCATCGATGTACTGGGCCATACGGTCGAGACAACCGCTAATGTGCTCGTCGACCACCAGGCCATCACGCTGAGCCAGGAGTTGCCTTGCTGCCTGCTCCACCGCGGCATACGGCAAGCCCTCGCCCTCAGTCTCATCCGAAGCGGAAGTATGGCGCTCGAACAGCGTCTGAGCGGTCTCGAGTAGACGGGTAACGTCCTTGACGGAGTGGCCGTCAGCGATCATCTCAGCGTCGCCAAGGGACAAGTGGAATGTCTTCTGCTTGTTCCGGTCGGCAAGCGCGCGAAGCGCGGTACGGAGCGTCAACCACACTCCTGGCGCGGCCGCCAGAACGACGGTCGCATACGCCGGGACGTCGAGACGCAAATAGAGCGGCCTTGGCAGGGGGATGGCACCAGCCCTCTGTAGCTCCGCCTCCAACTCCTCCCGGAGATCCCATGAGACCTCCATGACCACCACCCCGGGCGCGTCTTGCGGGGAGTCGTCCAGGACGTAGCCCTTCGGCGCCTTACGCTCCGGGGCCCTGATCAGAAGACGGCTGACCTGTCGAGAACTCACAACGATGACGTTATCGACTGCGCGTTCGCGGTTCCAAGGGGGTTAAAGAACAAGCTCTTAGCGATCACATGATCGGCCGGACAGCTCCTAGTCGATGAAGTCCCCGTCGACGTAGACCCACGCCCCCTCGTGCCGCTCGAACCGGCTGCGCTCGTGCAGGGATCCGGCCACGCCGTCGTGCGTGTAGGACGCCTCGAAGGTGACCATGCCGTGCTGGTGGAACGCGGTGCCGTCGGCGGTCTGCCGGATCTCCAGGCCCGTCCAGCGCATGGCCGGGTCGAAGTCCACGTCGGCGGGTCGGGTGCGCGGGGCCCAGGTGCGCAGCAGGTACGCCTCGTCGCGGACGACGAAGGCGCTGTAGCGCGAGCGCATCAGCAGCTCGGCGGTGGGGGCCTGCGCCGGGCCGGCGTGGAAGCGCCCGCAGCACTCCCCGTACGCGGCGGCCAGCCCGCAGGGGCAGGGCGAAGTGGAGGTGACGGCGGGGGCCGGGGTGCGGGCGGGGCGGGTGCTGCGACGGGTGCGACGTGCCATGCGCCCATTGTCGCGTGAGGCGGCACCGCGCAGGGCCCGGGGCCGAGCGGCGGGATCGCGCCATCGTGGGCTTTGGGCCCGCGCGGCGCTTCCGGGGCGTGGGGGGCGGCCGTATATTCCTGCGCCGACACGCAAGTTACCGGCGGTAAAGGGGTTGGGGCATGGACCGTACGGGCACCTCTCGACGCACGTTCGTGGCGGCGGGCGCCGCCGTCACGGCGGCCTCCTGGGCCGTCGGCGCACCG